>JALWGP010000291.1 GCA_027038775.1 Sedimenticola sp.
AACCTGCTGATGATGGTGCCGGCGCCGAAGGCCCAGGCGCGGAAGGGATGGCCGCGCAGCCTCCTGCGCTGCTCCGCCGGCCGCAGATGGTGATTGCCCATGGGATAGTCCATGTACTCCAGGGCCAGGAACCAGAAGCCCAGCAGCACCCAGAGCAGCGAGCCCACCACGTTCACGCCGGGAATCATCATCAGGATCAATACCGGCACCGCCCGCACCACGAAGTACCACAGCTTGCCGATCTCGCCGGTGACGGCAGGCAGGATCTCGGCCACCAGGCCGGTGGGCGAGTCGGGGGGCAGCCGGCCGGTGAGTTTCTCCTCCACCCGCGCCGCCAGGATGCCGTTGAAGGGCGAGGCGACGAGGTTGGCGACGATGGTGAAGGAGTAGAAGGTGAGCAGCAGGTAGGCGATGACGAAAAGTGGCCACAGCAGCCACTCGAGGTAGTGCAGCCAGCTCTCCTGGGGCAGGGCCCAGGCGATGAACTGCGCGAAGTAGTGGCTGCCGATCCAGGCGGTGAGGCTGAAGATGAGCACGTTCACCAGCAGCGGCAGGACCACGTAACGGCGCAGCCCCGGCGAGAAGACCAGGGAGAGGCTGCGCAGGGGAAGCAGGAAGGTATTCAGCAGTGAAATCATGGTGTCGTCACTCGGTTCTCGTTGTGTAGGAGGCCCGCCCCCGGGCCGAACCGGAACCCATTCGCGGCGGGGGCGCCGCTGCCTGTTTCCTGGTCGGCGGCGGAAAAGCGTGGTTTCCCGCCGCCTCCGCTTCGCGCCGCACTTCCCTGTGCGAGGGGTCGCGGCGGGGGCGCCGCTCCTACAGGGGGTGCTGGGCGATGCGGCGGGCTGCCTCCCGCGCCTCCTCGGGCGTGGGCGAGGCGGCGGGCGCTTCGCGCGCCTCCTCCTGGTGCAGGTGGATGGTCTGGGTGGGGAAGGCGAACTCCACGCCCAGCTCATCGGCCAGGCGCAGGGCGTCGAGCAGGAAGCGGTGGCGCTCGCGCAGCTCGGTGGTCCAGTCGGGGGTCTCCCAGAAGACGTAGATGAGGATCTCCAGGGCGCTGGCCCCCAGGTCGTTGAACCAGATCTGGAAGTAGTCCTTGCGCATGTAGGGGTGCTGGCGCACGATCTCGCGCAGCCCTTCGCAGAAGGCGTCGATCTTCTCCGGCGGGGTGTCGTAGGTGACGCCAAACTTCTGCTTGTAGCGTCGGTAGCGGCGCGCGCCCATGTTGTCCACCTCGGCGGTGATGAAGCGCGAGTTGGGGATGGTCACCAGGGAGTTGTAGAAGGTGCGGATGCGGGTGCTGCGGAAACCCATGTGCTCCACGGTGCCCTCGATGCCGTCCACGATGATCCAGTCACCCACGGTGAAGGTGCGGTCCATGAGCACCGTGATGGAGCCGAAGAAGTTCTGCACCAGGTCCTTGGCCGCCAGGGCGAAGGCCAGGCCGCCCAAGCCGAGGCCGGCGAGCAGCCCGGTGACGTCGATGTTGAGGTTGTCCGCCACGAAGACCACGCCGCCCACGGCGATGAAGATCTTGAGGGTGCGGCTCACCATGGGCACCAGTACGTCGTCCACCCGGTTGTCGGTGCTGGCGGCCTTCTCCGCCAGCAGGGCCGAGACCACGTCCACCAGCCGCCAGGCGGTCCAGACGGCGGCGATGCTGGCCAGCAGCTTCACCGCCACCAGCAGCACCAGCAGCACCTCCTCGGGCAGCCCCAGCAGCAGGATGCCGATCCACCAGACGGCCGCCATCAGCATCAGCCCCAGCGGGCGCAGCCGCCGGTCGGCGTCGCGGATGCGCGAGGCCACCTGCGGGAAACGGGCCAGCCAGCGCCGCATGGCCAGCCGCGCCAGGAACTGGGCGATGCGGTCCACCACCACGCCCACGGCGATGATCAGCAGCAGGCCGATCCACTGCCAGTTCTGCAGGATCACGGTGCGCTCGGTGAGCCAGCCGGGCAGCTGCTGGCGCAGCCGGATGTGCAGGGGCAGCCACTCGGCGTTGCCGGCCCCGCTCACCTGCGTCTGCCGGGTGGCCACCTCCTCGAGGATGGCCGGCAGGGCGGCGCTGGTCTCCCGGTCGAAGAGCCCGCGGCCGTCCTCCACGCGGCCGATGCGCACCTCGCCGCTGCCGTAGCGCCCGAACACCCAGGGCTTGCCCTCCTTGCGCGCCGGCACCCGGTCGAGGTTCACCTCGCGCGTCTTGTCCAGCACCTCCAGCAGCATCCAGGCGAGGTCCTCGCCCCGCTCGCGCCGCACCAGGGGGTTCACCTCGCTCAGGTCCAGGGTGCTCACCGCGTCCTCAATGCGCTCGGGCTTGCCCCGCTTGATGTCGTTCATGGCGTGGAGGAAGGTGCCCATGGTGGCGCGGGGGCTCTCCAGCGCGGCGGGCACCGCCGGGGGCTTCTCTGCCGGTTTCTCTGCCGGCGCCTTCTCTTCGGCCGGGGCGCCGAGGGCCAGCAGGGCGAGAAAGAGCAGAACGAGACTGCGACGGAAAAGACTGGGCTTCATGGTGTTCTCCGAACCTCCTTTCGGCTGGTGTCAGTAGTGGGGCGGGATCTCGTGACCGGGCGAGTCCCCCGGCGGCTGCTTGCGTTCCAGCTCCCGGAGCTGGCGGGCGAGCCGTTCCACCTCCTGCTCCAGTTCACGCAGCCGGTTCTCCTGCTTCAGCAGGGTGCGGGTGAGCTCCTGGATCGCCTCCTCCTGGAAGGCGACGCGGGCCTGGAGATCCTCAATGGCGTCCATCCGGCTCCTCCAGCAGTTTCTTCAACCCGGCCTCGTCGAGGATGGTGATTCCCAGCTGCCGCGCCTTGTCGTACTTGGAACCGGGGTTCTCTCCCACCACCACGTAGTCGGTCTTCTTCGAGACGCTGCCGGTCACCTTGGCACCCAGGGCCTGGAGCTCGGCCTTGATCTCCTCCCGGGGCCGGCTCAGGGCGCCGGTGAGGACGAAGCTCCTGCCGTGCAGGGGCAGCTCTTCCGGCTTCGGCGCCGGCTCGCCTTCGGGCCAATGGACTCCCGCCTCGCGCAGCCGGCGGATCACCTCCTGGTTGTGGGGCTGGCGGAAGAAGCCGGCGATGTAGGCCGCCACCACGGGGCCGATGTCGGGCACCTGCTGCAGCGTCTCCTCGTCGGCCTGCTCGATGGCCTGGAGGGAGCCGAAGTGGCGTGCCAGGGTCTGGGCGGTGGCCTCGCCCACCTCGCGGATGCCGATGGCGTAGAGGAAACGGGCCAGGGTGGTCTCCTTGCTCCGCTCCAGGGCGTCGAGGAGGTTCTGCGCCGACTTCTCGCCCATGCGCTCCAGGCCCGTGAGCTGCTCCTTCGTCAGCGCGTAGAGGTCGGCGGGATCGTGCACCAGTCCCTTGTCGACGAGCTGGTCCACCAGCTTGTCGCCCAGCCCCTCGATGTCCATGGCGCGGCGCGAGGCGAAGTGCTTGATCGCCTCCTTGCGCTGGGCGGGGCAGAAGAGGCCGCCGGTGCAGCGGGCAATGGCCTCCCCCTCGGGCTTGATCACCTCAGAACCGCACACCGGGCACTTCTTCGGCAGCCGGATCCTGCGGGCATCGGCGGGACGGCGGTCGAGGAGCACGCGCACGATCTCGGGGATGACGTCGCCGGCGCGGCGCACGTAGACGGTGTCGCCGATGCGGATGTCCTTCTTCTCGATCTCGTCCATGTTGTGCAGGGTGGCGTTCTTTACCACCACGCCCCCCACCTCCACCGGCTCCAACCGCGCCACGGGGGTGACGGCACCGGTGCGCCCCACCTGCCACTCCACGTCGCGCAGTACGGTGAGCGCCTCCTCGGCGGGGAACTTGTGGGCGATGGCCCAGCGCGGCGCGCGCGACACGTAGCCCAGCTTCTCCTGGGCGTCGAGATCGTCCACCTTGAAGACCACGCCATCGATCTCGTAGTCGAGGCGCTCGCGCTTCTCCAGCATGGCGCGGTGGTAAGACAGGCAGGCCTCCACCCCCTCCAACACCTGCAGTTCGGGGGAGACGGGCAGGCCGTAGTCGCGCAGGATGCGCATGCTCTCGCTGTGGGTGTCCGCCAGGCGCTCCACCGAGAGCTCGCCCCAGCCGTAGGCGAAGAAGGTGAGCGGCCGGCTGGCGGTGATCCTTGGGTCGAGCTGGCGCAGGCTGCCGGCGGCGGCGTTGCGCGGGTTGGCGAAGGTCTTCTCCCCCCTGCGCCGCGCCTCTTCGTTGAGCCTGCAGAAGCCGGACCTGGGCATGAAGACCTCGCCGCGCACCTCCAGAACCTCGGGCCACTCCCCGCCCAGCAGGCGCAGGGGAATGGTGTCGATGGTGCGCACGTTGGCGGTGACGTCCTCGCCGCGGTAGCCGTCGCCGCGGGTGGCCCCCTGCACCAGCACCCCCTTCTCGTAGCGCAGGCTGATGGCCAGGCCGTCCAGCTTGGGCTCGGCGGCGTAGGCCACCGGCCCCTTGGTCCCCAGCAGCTTGCGCACCCGGGCGTCGAACTCGCGCAGCTCCTCGTCGCTGAAGGCGTTGGCGAGCGACAGCATGGGTACCTTGTGGCGCACTTCGCCGAACTCCTTGAGGGGCTCGGCGCCCACCCGCTGGGTGGGGGAATCGGGGGTGATCAGCTCGGGGTGCACCGCCTCCAGGCGCTCCAGCTCGCGCATGAGGCGGTCGTACTCGCTGTCGGGGATCTCGGGATCGTCGAGGACGTAGTAGCGGTAGTTGTGGTAGTTGATGAGCTTGCGCAGCGCCTCGATGCGCTGGCGGACGTCGGCCGCCTCCCCGGCCCGGTCGCTGCCCTTGTGCGGCGTCATGGTGCGGGATCAGGCGCGTTGAAGCTTCTGGGAGAGCCGCAGCCGGCGCCGGTGCTCGGCGATGCTGTCGCGGGTGTGCTGGATGCTCTGCTTGGTGAGCACGGCGCGGTTCTCGTCCTGGAGCACGCCGCCCAGGGTCTCCGCCACCTGGTTGGCGGCGAAGAGCATCTCGGAGTAGATCTCCAGCCCGTCGCGCACGCCCGGCAGCTGGGTGAAGAAGAGCAGCCCCGGCGTGGTGAACCCTTCCATCTCGTCGAAGGGGAAATGGCCCGGCTCCACCATGTTGGCCACGCTGAAAAGCACCCGGTCGGGGTAGCGCGGATCGTGGCGGTGGAAGATCTCCATGGCGCCGGGCTTCAGCTCCGCCTCCTCCAGGGCGGCGAGGATCTCGGGGCCGCTGAAGACACCTTCCTTCTTCACCAGCCCGATCTGCACCACCATCTGGGGCACCCCCTCCTGCAGCGCCGGGTCGGTGTGCAGGTAGTCGTCCTGCTCGGTGGCGCTGAAGTCGAGCTCCGGCTGGACCTCCTCCTCCGCCGGGGGCTCCTCCTTCTGCACCAGCCGGATGGAGACGCCGGGCTCCGGGGAGATCTCGCGGTCGTCGGTGGCGGTGAAGCTGGGCACCGCCTCCTCCCCGGACTCGTCCAGCCCGTACTCCTTGCGGATCCTGCGCGCCTGCCGCAGGCTCAGCCCCTTGAGCCGGCGCCGGGAGCGCTTGTACCGGTCCCAGAGATAGATGGCCGCCACCAGGGCCATGCCGGCCAGCAGCAGTATCAGGCGTAGTTGATCCGCATCCATCGTCTTCGGCTCTCTCTGCACGGATTGCCCGGATTCTATACCTTTATCCGCCTGCCGGGGTATCCGGGATGGTCCTAGCCCCACCGAAGCGGGTGCCCGGCGACCAGGCCACCAGCTCCCGGGGCCGGCGCAGCAGGCGCTGGCGCAGGAAGCGGAGCAGTTCCTGCCGCTCCAGCCCCTCCACCTCCTCCGCCAGCCGGCGGCGGTAATCGAAGGTGTAGCGCTCCCGTTCCAGGTTGTCGAGGTAGCGCAGGGTGCGCTCCAGCAGGTTCTGGTCCTTCTTGCGCAGCTTCGCCACCAGGCCCGCCCTGTGGGTCTCGAACTCCTCGTTGCTCATGGAGGCCACCTGCTTCCCGAGATCCGCGACGAAGGCATGGATACGCTTCTCCACTTCCGCCGCAGGCGCCGCCGAGGACTGCACCAGGAAGAGCAGCCCCGGCAGCCGCTCCTTCTCCCAGGGCACCGCGGCCACCACGTAGCCCAGCTGCTGCTCGGTGCGCAGGGCACTGTAGAAGGGGTTCTGCGCGATCTGCGCCAGCAGCCGCCAGCGCGCTGCCTCGCCCAGGGAGCGGTCCTCGCCCTGGTAGTAGGCGGCCACCACCGAGTCGGGGTGGTCCACGGGGTACTCGAGCCGCTCCACCCGGCCCGGCTCCAGCCGCCGCACCACGGGATCCGGCACGGGTTCGAGCCGCGACTCCGCCAGCAGGGTTTCACGCAGCTGCGCCTCCATGGCACGCGCCTCGTCGGGCGTGAAGTTGCCGTGGGCCAGCACCCGCAGCTCGGCCCGCCGGAAGAGGTTGCGGGCGTAGCGGAGCAGCGCCTCCCGGTCGAGGGGTTCCAGGGCCGCCAGCCTCTCCTGCGGGCTCCAGGAGGGCTTCACCAGGGCGCGGTCCAGGGCACCCAGCACCTGGCGGAAGGCGCGGTCCAGCGACCGGTTGGCCAGCTCGCGCGCCAGCCTGCGCTTGAGCACCCGGAACCGGGCCTCGGTGAATTCGGGCTCCGCCAGCGCCTGGAGCACCTTGCCCAGCAGCACCGCCTGCTTGTCGTCGTAACCGTGGACCATGAGCAGCAGGCCGCGGCCGGTGGGCGCCAGGGAGTAGCCCAGCCCCGCCACCTGCGCCGGGTAGGCGTACTCGTTGAGCCGGTCGTTCACCAGCTCCACGAACAGTTCCAGGGCCACGGCGTGCGCTGCGGTGTCCCGCGCCGAGGGGAACTCGAAGCTGACGGTGAAGGCGCCGCGCGGCACGCCGAAGCTGCCGTCCTGCTGGAACCAGAGGCTCACCCCCTCCCCCTCTTCCAAGGGCCTGGGCACGGGTGAGGGGTCGGCCACCGGCTTGAGCGCCACCCGCTCGGGCAGGAAGGGGTTGGGTTCCGGCAGGGCCAGCTCCGCCAGCCAGCGGCTCTTCCCGGGGCCCTCGGACCGCGGTGGCCTGCCCAGGGCATAGGGGACCTGGTACCACTTCTCCACCCGGTCGGTCTTCACACCCTGGTCCACCAGGGTGAGGGAGAGGTTCTCCGGCCGCAGCCCGTCGAGCATGCGGCGAATCAATTCCGGGTCGTACCGCTGCAGCAGGTTGCCGGCGGTGAGCACCTCGTCGCCCGGGTAGTCGAGGAGACGGGCGGAGAGCTCCACGGCGTAGTCTCCCGGCGCGCTCTTCTCCTCGAAGCGGAAATCCAGCGCCCGCTTGCGCGCCAGTTCGTCGAAGCGCCACCGCTCGATCCCTTCCCGGCGCAGCAGGTCCACGTAGGCGAAGAAGGCCTCGAGGATCTCGGGCACGTGCTTCATCCCCTCGTCGGTGAGCTCCATCTCCACGCTGAAGAGGGACTCGGCGTCGTCCAGGTTCTGCCCCGACGCCGTGAGGGCGTCGAGCCAGCCGCGGCGGCGCAGCACGGCGAGAAGGCTTCCCGGCCCCTCGTCGCCGATGAAGTGGGCGAGGTAGTAGAGGGGGCCCTCGCGGTAGAAGGCCTTGGCCGGTGGCAGGGGAAAGCCCAGCTCCAGCTTGTGCAGCTTCTTCAGCGGCACCACCGAGACCTGCACCGGCAGCTGCCGCGGCAGGTAGAGGCGCTCGTCGGGTGCAGGCTCGAAGCGCCGCGCGCCGTGGTCGGGAACGGCGGAAAACTTCTCCACCACCCAGCGGCGCAGCACCGGCAGGGGCTCGCGCCCG
The DNA here is from genome assembly GCA_027038775.1 of Sedimenticola sp. Lineage (GTDB taxonomy): Bacteria > Pseudomonadota > Gammaproteobacteria > Chromatiales > Chromatiaceae > Thiolapillus. The sequence continues at coordinate 7,756 of JALWGP010000291.1, forward strand.
ATCACCGCCAGCCCCATGAGGTTGGCCGAGTAGTGCTCCCGGTAGAACTTCAGCAGGTCCTCACGCACCGGGTGGCCCGGCCGGTCGGCCAGGGTCTCCAGGTTGCCCACGGAAAAGCGCGACCAGGGGCTCTTCGGGTTGTAGCCCTGGCGCTGGGCGGCGCCGATGCGGCGGTCGTCGTCCTTGAGCTTGAGCTGGTACTCGGAGTGGACGGCGTGCTTCTCCCGCTCCACGTAGCGGGCGTCCATGAGCGGGGCGATGAAGAACTGGGCGAAGCGGTCCAGCGCCGGCTCCAGCGCCCCGGGCTTGATGTCGAAGTAGTAGGTGGTCCGGGTGCCGGCGGTGAAGGCGTTGTCCATGCCACCGTTCTTCTTGATGAAGTCGGAGTAGCCGTCCACTTCGGGATATTTCTCAGTGCCCATGAAGAGCATGTGCTCCAGGAAGTGGGCCAGCCCTTCGCGATCGGGCGGGTTGCTGTTGCTGCCCACCCCCACGGTGAGGGCCGCGGCCGCCTTGTCCGTCTCCGGGTCGGAGACCAGCAGTACCCGCATGCGGTTGGGCAACACCAGGTACTCGTACTGGCGCGGGTCGTTGGGGCTCTTGACCACCTCCACGGCCCGGGCCTGGGCCGGGGCGAGGAAGGCGAGGGCCAACAGGGGCAGCAGGAAGGCGAGGATCTTCTTCATGGAAAGGGGCTCACTCCGTTGTTGTCTTTCTCGCAGGTCAGACCCGGCAAACCGCCGGCCGTTCCGCCTCAGGCCTGCCAGTGGCCCGCCGCCAGCTGCAGCACCACCCAGCCGTAGAGGCCCGCCAGCAGGTCGTCGAGCATGATGCCCAGCCCCCCCTTCACCCGCCGGTCCAGCCAGCCGATGGGCCAGGGCTTGAGGATGTCGAAGAGGCGGAAGAGCAGGAAGCCCGCCACCACCCAGGGCCAGCCGGCGGGTGCGGCGATCATGGTGACGAGGAAGCCGGCGAACTCGTCCCAGACGATGCCGGGGTGGTCGTGGACGCCGAGGTCCCGGGATGCGCGGTCGCAGATCCAGATGCCGGCCAGGATCACCACCGCCAGCACCGCCAGGTAACCGGCCAGCGGCAGGCGCGCCATCAGCAGGTAGAAAGGAACCGCCGCCAGGGTGCCG
>JALWGP010000292.1 GCA_027038775.1 Sedimenticola sp.
CCTCTATGCCGGTTACCGCAAGGCGTGGCAGGAGCAGGGCGACGAGGAGGCGCTGGCGGCGGCCCGCGCCCTGCTCGAGTCCCAGCAGAACATTTCGCTGGCGGATCGCGACCGCCTCTTTGGCTACCTGGAGGGGGGCGGCAAGGTGATCCTGCCCGAGCCCCAGGCGCTGCTGACGAAGGCCTCGAAGATGCCGGGGCTGGACGGCCAGAAGATGTCCAAGTCCTACGGCAACACCATCCCGCTCAACGCGAAACCCGGGGAGGTGGAACAGCAGCTGCGCACCATGCCCACCGATCCCGCGCGGGTGCGGCGCACCGATCCGGGCGACCCGGCCAAGTGTCCCGTCTGGCAGTTCCACGAGGTCTACTCCGACGACGGCGTGAAGCAGTGGGTGCAGGAGGGGTGCCGCAGCGCCTCCATCGGCTGCATCGAGTGCAAGCAGCCGGTGATCGACGCCGTGCTGGCGGAGCTCCGGCCCATCCAGGAGCGGGCGGCGGAGTTCGAGAAGGATCCCGACGTGGTGCGCAACATCATCAACGAGGGGTGCGAGAAGGCGCGGGACGAGGCGCGCGCCACCATGGAGGAGGTGCGCCACGTGATGTCCCTGGAGTACCGGTGAGCGAAGCGGCGGAGAAGATCACCGGCGAACAGGAGCCGGTGCCGCAGCAGCAGGAGATGCCCTTCGCCGTGGTGGAGGGCGAGCCCCAGTACACCCTGCCCAAGGATCTCTACATTCCGCCCGACGCCCTGGAGGTGTTCCTCGATGCCTTCGAGGGTCCCCTGGACCTGCTGCTCTACCTCATCCGGCGGCAGAACCTGGACATCCTCGACATCCCGCTGGCGCAGATCACCGCCCAGTACATGGAGTACATCGAGATGATGCGCGAGCTGCGCCTGGAGCTGGCGGCCGAATACCTGGTGATGGCCGCCATGCTGGCGGAGATCAAGTCGCGCATGCTGCTGCCCCGTCCCCAGGAGGAGGAAGAGGAGGGCGAGGATCCCCGTGCCGAGCTCATCCGCCGGCTGCAGGAGTACGAGCGCTTCAAGCAGGCGGCCGAGGACCTGCACGGGTTGCCCCAGGTGGGCCGGGACGTCTTCCCGGTGCAGGTGGAGGTGCCCCACCGGCAGGTCGAGCGCAAGCCCCCCGACGTGGACCTGAAGGAGCTGCTGCTGGCCCTGCGCGACGTGCTCAAGCGGGCCGACATGTTCAGCCGCCACCACGTCACCCGCGAGCCCCTCTCGCTGCGCGAGCGCATGAGCCGGGTGCTGGAGGCGGTGCGCCCCGATCGCTTCACCGACTTCCACGAGCTGTTCGACATCACCGAGGGGCGCGACGGCGTGGTGGTCACCTTCATGGCCATCCTGGAACTGCTCAAGCAGACCCTCATCGAGATGGTGCAGGCGGAGAACTTTGGACCCATTCACGTGAAAGCCGCTACCTGCCATGAATCCCAGTGACAACCTCAAGCAGATCGTGGAAGCGGCCCTGCTGGCCGCCGGACGCGCCCTGAACCTGGACGCCCTGCAGGCCCTCTTCGACGAGATGGAGCGGCCGGAGAAGAAGGTGCTGCGCCAGGTGCTGAACGAGCTGGCGGAGGAGTACCGGGGACGCGGCATCGAGGTGGTGGAGGTGGCCAGCGGCTGGCGCATCCAGGTGCGCAAGGAGTGTTCCCCCTGGGTCTCGCGATTGTGGGAGGAGAAGCCGGGCCGCTACTCCCGCGCGCTCATGGAGACCCTGGCGCTCATCGCCTACCGCCAGCCCATCACCCGCGGCGAGATCGAGGAGATCCGCGGCGTCAGCGTCAGCTCCAACATCATCCGCACCCTGCTGGAGCGGGAGTGGGTGCGTGTGGTGGGCCACCGCGACGTGCCTGGCAGGCCGGCCCTCTACGGCACCACGCGGGAGTTTCTGGACTACTTCGGCCTGAAGTCCCTGGACGACCTGCCCACCCTCGCCGAGTTGAAGGACCTCGACAGCCTGGACCGGGAGCTGGAACTGCCCGACCCAGACGACGAGGCGGTGAAGGCACTCGACGGCTCCGGGGAGGCGCTGGCCGCCGCGGCGCAGGAGGAGGCGGACAACCAGGCCGAGGTGGCCGCCTCTCTCGGCCAGGCCGCGCAGGAGATCCATGAAGAAGCCTGAACCGGAACGGCTGCAGAAGCTGCTGGCCAACGCCGGCCTGGGTTCGCGACGCCAGATCGAGAACTGGATCCGCGAGGGCAGGGTGGAGGTGAACGGGCGCAGGGCGCGCCTGGGCGACCGCGCCACCCTCGCCGACCGCATCACCGTGGACGGCAGGCCGGTCTCAAACCGCCGGCTGGCCACCCGGGAGCGCTTCGTCATCCTCTACAACAAGCCCGAGGGGGAGGTGGTGACCCGCAGCGACCCCGAGGGGCGCCGCACCGTCTTCGAGAGCCTGCCCCGGCTTCCCCAGGGTCGCTGGATCGCCGTGGGCAGGCTGGACGTGAACAGCTCCGGCCTGCTGCTCTTCACCAACGACGGCGAGCTGGCCAACCGCCTCATGCACCCCAAGCAGCTCATCGAGCGCGAATACGCCGTGCGCGTGCACGGCGAGGTGAGCGACGAAACGCTCGAGCGGCTGGTGCAGGGGGTGGAGCTGGAGGATGGCCCGGCACGCTTCGAGGAGGTGGTCTATTCTGGGGGGGAGGGCAGCAACCGCTGGTACCACGTGGTGCTCATGGAGGGCCGCAAGCGCGAGGTGCGGCGCATGTGGGAGGCGGTGGGTGCCGTGGTCAACCGGCTGAAGCGGGTTCGCTTCGGCCCCATCTTTCTTGACAGCAAGGTGAAGGCGGGCCGGTGGCGCGAA
>JALWGP010000293.1 GCA_027038775.1 Sedimenticola sp.
ATGAAAGGGGCCACGATGCTGGCAACCCTGCAGAGGCTGGGTATCGTCCCCTCGTTCAGCCGCCCCTCGGTGAGTGACGACAACCCCTACTCGGAGAGTCTGTTCCGCACCCTCAAGTACACCCCGGCCTGGCCTGGTCAACCCTTTGCGGACATCGAGGCCGCCCGCAAGTGGGTCCATGCCTTCGTGCGGTGGTACAACGCCGAGCACCGCCACAGCGCCATCCGCTTCGTCACCCCGGAGCAGCGCCACCGGGGCGAAGATCATCAACTCCTGGCGCACCGCAAGGCCCTCTATGAGCACGCCAGGGCCCGCAATCCACAACGCTGGAGCGGCCCGACGCGCAACTGGAGCCCCATCGAGCAGGTCTGGCTCAATCCACCCAAAGAAAGCCGGGCAGATAACCAGAACATTCGAGAGGCCGCATGAAGGTTCAGCGGACATCTTTCTTGACAAACACCGCCCCCGGCCATCAGGAGTCAGAATGATGAACGACAGACTAGCGGCCATGCAGGCCACCATCGACGACATGGTGCAGGAGGGTCGGGGCGTACTCGCCGCCGACGAGAGCCTGCCCACCATGGAGAAACGCTTCAAGCCCATCGGCGTGAAGTCCACCGAGGAGACTCGCCGCGCCTGGCGCTCCCTGCTGGTCACCACCCCGGGCCTGGGGGAGTACATCTCCGGCATCATCCTGTTCGAGGAGACCCTGGGACAGAAGACCGACGATGGCGTATCCATTCCGGAAGCAGCCGCGCGGCAGGGAATCGTTCCCGGCGTGAAGGTGGACAAGGGCAAGGGGCCGTTGTCCGGGGCCCCCGGCGACCTGATCACCCGCGGTCTCGACGGACTGGGCGAACGGCTGCAGACCTACAGGGAACAGGGCGCACGCTTTGCCAAGTGGCGCGAGGTCTATCCGATCACCCGCCACAACCCCACCCTGCTGGGCCGCAAGGCCAACGCCGAGGTGCTGGCCCGCTACGCCGCCGTCTGCCAGGAGCTGGGCATCGTGCCCATCGTGGAGCCCGAGGTGCTGATGGATGGCGACCACGACATCGACCGCTGTGCCGAGGTGACCGAGCAGGTGCTGCACGAGGTGTTCCACGCCCTGCACCTGCACAGGGTGCGCTTCGAGTACATGCTGCTCAAGCCCAACATGGTGCTGCCCGGAAAGGAGTGCAGGCGCGCGGAGCCGGAGGAGGTGGCCGAGGCCACCCTGCGGGTGCTCAGGCGGGTGGTTCCCGCCGCGGTGCCCAGTATCAACTTCCTCTCCGGGGGCCAGGGGCCCGAAGAGGCCACTGCCAACCTCAACGCCATCAACCAGGCGCGCGGCAGCGCACCCTGGCAGCTGAGCATCTCCTACGGAAGGGCGCTGCAGCAGCCGGCGCTGCAGGCCTGGAAAGGCAAGGCGGAGAACCGGGAAGCGGCACAGCAGGCGCTGCTCGAGCGGGCACGCCTCAACGCCCTGGCGAGACGGGGCGAGTACGATCCCTCCATGGAGGGCGCTTCCTGATCAGGAGTCGGCGGCTCTCCTCGTGGCGAAGAAACGGCGCCAGGTCCTCCTTCCCGCGTAGGAGAGCAGCAGGTAGGCGACCCAGATCATCAGGGTCTCGAAGAGGTAGATCGCCACCATCTCCGTGGAGAGCCTGCTGCCCGTCAGCGCGTAAAGCTGGATCAGGACCAGCGGCAGCGCAAAGAGGATGGCCATGGCCAGGGGACGCCCTCCGCCGGTCATCTCGTAGAGAAAGACGCTGAAGAAGGCACTGATGAGCGCGGCCAGGAAAGAGATGCCCACCAGCACCCAGGCGATGCTCTGGTGCGCCTGCTCCGGGGAGAGTTCCTGCATCAGCGGCACTACCCAGACGTTGAAGAAGGCGGAGCCGGAAAAGTAGAGCAGCGTGCCCAGTGCCCCGAGCAGCAGGATCACGATGAGCCTCTTCCACCATGCCAGTTCGTTCATGCGGTGCCTCCCGTATCGATGGCCTTCAGCGAGCAGGCGTAGACGATTGCATCCTCCCTGCCCTTGCCCGCCGGATAATAGTCGAACCTGCGCCCCACCTCGTTGAACCCCTCCGACTCGTAGAGCGCCTGTGCCGCGCGATTGGAGAGGCGGACCTCGAGAAAGAGGGTGTCGGCCCCTTGGCGCTTCGCCTCCGCCATCACCGTTCGCAGCAGCCGGCGCCCAAAGCCCCGCGACTGGCGCGAAGGCTTCACGCAGAGATTGAGCAGGTGCGCTTCCCCCACCGCCACCGAGTGCACGCTGTAGCCGATGAGTTCCCCCTCCTGCTCGTACACGCGGCACTGGTAGCCCACCCGCAGGCAGTCGGTGAAGATGCCGCGGCTCCAGGGATGATCGTAGGCCAATCGCTCGATGTGCAGCACCTCGTCGAGGTCCGCCTCGCGCATGGAGCGTACGGAGAGCGTCGCCGGCTGCAGGGAGATTTCAGCCACGGAGCCGCCTCGCGAGCAGTTGCAGGTCGGCCCACGCCTTGGCCTTCTCCTCGGGCCGGCGCAGCAGGTAGGCGGGGTGATAGGTCACCAGCACTTCCCGGCTGCCGCCAGGCAGCAGGTGGGCGCGGCCACGCAGCCGGCCCACGCTCTCCTCGGTGGCGAGCAGGTTGTGGGCGGCCACCCCGCCCACCGCCAGGATCATCCGCGGTGCCACCAGCTCGATCTGGCGCTGCAGGTAGGGGGCACAGGCCGCCGTCTCCTCCACCGAGGGGTTGCGGTTGCCCGGCGGGCGGCACTTGAGGATGTTGGCGATGTACACCTGCTGGCGCTGCAGGCCGAGGGCGGCCAGCATGTTGTCCAGCAGCATGCCCGCCCGCCCCACGAAGGGCTCGCCCTTGCGGTCCTCCTCCGCACCGGGCGCTTCGCCCACGATCATCAGCCCGGCCGAGCGGTCGCCCACCCCGAAAACGGTATTCCGGCGGGTCTTGCACAGCCCGCAGGCGCGGCAGCCGGCCACCGCCGCCTCCAGCGCCTGCCAGTCCATCCTGGCCACGGCATCGCCCGCTCCATCCTGCGGCCGGGCCGGCGCCTCCTCCACGGGAGGGACCTCTTCCCCCACGGCCACCGGCTCCGCCTCCACCCGGTCCCGCAGCCGGTAGCGGGGGATGCCCATGGCCTGCAGGCAGGCGCGGCGCAACGTCTCTCTGGATGTCTCCTCCGGCTCAGACATCACCCAGCTGGGGATGCTCGCGCTCCAGGGGCGCCATCAGCCGGTTGGCGGCGTTGATGTAGGCCTTGGCGGAGGCGATGACGATGTCGGTGTCGGCCCCCTGGCCGTTGACGATGGTGTCGTCCCGCTCCAGCCGCACCGTCACCTCGCCCTGGGAGTCGGTGCCGCTGGTGATGTTGTTCACCGAGTAGAGCGTCAGGCTCGCGCCGGTCTGCACCAGCGATTCGATGGCCTTGAAGGCGGCGTCCACCGGGCCGGCGCCGGAGGCCGACACGCCCCGCTCCTCGCCATCGATGGAGAGCACCACGTCGGCGGTGGGCGTCTCCCCCGTCTCACTGCAGACCTTCAGGCTCACCAGCTTGATGCGCGGCTCGTAAGTCTCGTGCACCGTCTCGGAGACCAGGGCCTGGAGGTCCTCGTCGAAGATCTCGTGCTTCTTGTCAGCCAGGGCCTTGAAGCGGGCGAAGGCCTCGTTGAGCTTCTCCTCCGACTCGAACTCGATGCCCAGCTCGCGCAGGCGGGTACGGAAGGCGTTGCGGCCGGAGTGCTTGCCCAGCACCATGCGGTTGGCGGTCCAGCCCACGTCCTGGGCGCGCATGATCTCGTAGGTCTCGCGGTGCTTGAGCACACCGTCCTGGTGGATGCCCGACTCGTGGGCGAAGGCGTTGGCGCCGACGATGGCCTTGTTGGGCTGCACCGGAAAACCGGTGATGCTGGAGACCAGCTTGGAACAGGCCACGATCTGGGTGGTGTCCAGGTCGGTGTCGCAGGGAAAGACGTCCTGCCGGGTGCGAACCGCCATCACCACCTCCTCGAGCGCGGCATTGCCGGCCCGCTCGCCCAGGCCGTTGATGGTGCACTCCACCTGGCGGGCGCCGTTGAGCACGGCCGACAGGGAATTGGCCACGGCCAGGCCCAGATCGTTGTGGCAGTGCACCGAGAAGACCGCCTTGTCGGAGTTGGGCACCCGCTCGAGCAGCTGGCGGATGGTCTCGCCGAACTGGTGCGGCAGGTTGTAGCCCACGGTGTCGGGGATGTTGATGGTGCGGGCGCCCGCGTCGATGGCCGCCTCCACGATGCGGCAGAGGAAATCCATCTCCGAGCGACCGGCGTCCTCCGCAGAGAACTCCACGTCGTCAGTGTAGTTGCGCGCCCGTTTCACCGCCCACACCGCCTGCTCCACCACCTGGTCGGGACTCATTCGAAGCTTGCGCTCCATGTGGATGGGGGAGGTGGCGATGAAGGTATGGATGCGGGCGGAGCGGGCCGGTTTGAGTGCCTCGCCGGCGCCGTCGATGTCCTTCTCCAGCGCCCGCGCCAGCCCGCACACGGTGGACTCCTTCACCGCCTCGGCCACGGAACGGACCGCCTCGAAATCCCCCTCGCTGGCGATGGGAAAACCGGCCTCGATGACATCCACCCGCATCAGCTCCAGCTTCTTGGCGATGCGTATCTTCTCTTCCCGGGTCATGGAGGCGCCGGGGCTCTGCTCCCCGTCACGCAGGGTGGTGTCGAAGATGATCAATTTGTCACTGCTCATGGTCTCTCACTCCGCCCCGCGCGCGGCAGGGCCTGGAAGTATTCTTGGAATCGGGGTGACTTGCGTGGATGCGGCCCTCGCCAGGGCTGAGAGATGTGCCGATGCCCCTCAGGGCAGCAGCGGACCGACTAGCAGCAGCAGGCGCCGATCCGGTTCGATCGGAGTGCGAAACGACTGAAGGGAATGGAAAATCCACATCGCCCGGGCGCTCGGTTAAGGGGATGCCTGACTATAGCGCAGGAACTTCCTGCTGCCAAGCCGGCCGCCTCGCCTCCACCTGCTCCACGAAATCCCGGCACTGTTCAGGCCCGAGGGGGCGGGAGAAATGGTAACCCTGCATGAGCGTGCAGCCGTGCTCCATGAGAAACTCCGCCTGCCCCCGGGTCTCCACTCCTTCCGCGATCACCTCCAGCCCCAGTCCCTGACCCATGCCGACGATGGCCGAAACGATGCTGCGGCTGTTCTCGTCGTGGTCGATATCTTCCACGAAGCTGCGGTCGATCTTGAGCGTCCGCACCGGCATCTGGCGCAGCTGGCCGAAAGAGGAATAACCGGTTCCGAAATCGTCCATGGCCATGGCGTAACCGAGGGACTTCAGCTCCTCGAGCAGAGGCAGGGTCTTGTCGGGTTCGTGCATGAGCGTACTCTCGGTGATCTCCAGCACGAGCTGCCGGGGGGAAATTCCGTATTCCCGCCTCTTTTCCTCCAGCACCTGCTTCAGCCTGCCCCGCTGCAACTGGCGCAGGGAGATGTTCATGGAGACCATGGGCATGACCGCGCCCTCCTCCGCCCACTCGGCGAGCTGCCGGCAGACGCTGTCGATCACCCATTCTCCGATGGGCACGATGAGCCCGTTGTATTCCGCGATCTCCACGAACTCGCCCGGGCGCATCTGGCCCTGTTCGGGATGCCGCCAGCGGATCAGCGCTTCGAAACCCTTCACCCTGCCCAGGGCCACGTCGATGATGGGCTGGTAGGAGAGGTAGAGTTCGTCACTGTTGAGCGCTGCCCTCAACTCGGCTTCCATTCGGCTTCGGCGCTCTGCCAGCTCGTTGAGCTCGGGCCGGTAGAACTCGAAGCAGTTCCTGCCGTGCTCCTTGGCCTTGTACATGGCCAGATCGGCGTTGCGCACCAGGTAGTCGATGTTGCTGCCATCGGCAGGGAAACAGGTGATGCCGATGCTGGCGGAAATGTAGACATCCGACCCGTCGATGCGGAAGGGATCACCCATGACCTGGATCAGTTCGCGGCTCAGTTCGGTGGCGGTCCTGACCATCTCCGCCTCGCTGTCGAAATCGGTCAGCAGGATGGTGAACTCATCCCCCCCAAGGCGCGCCACCGTGTCGGAACGGCGCAACAGTGCCTTGATGCGTTCGGCGACCTCGCGCAACAGAATGTCGCCCCCGGCATGTCCCAGGGTGTCGTTGACGTGCTTGAAGCGGTCGAGATCGATGAACAGCAGGGCAAGGAACTGGTGGTTCCTCTGGGCATGCACCAGCGCCTGTTCGAGGCGGTCGTGGAAGAGAAGACGGTTGGGCAGCCCGGTCAAGGTGTCATAATGGGCCAGCTGGTAGATGTTCTCCTCCGCGCTGCGTCGTTCCAGTTCACCGCCGATACGGCTGCCGAAGACGTCGAGCAGGTAACGGTTCCAGCGAGGCAACTCCAGGGGACGGGTGTCCATGATGGCGATGATGCCGATCACGTTCTGCTGCGGATCCCTCAGGGGAGCGCCAAAATAACTTTCTATGCCCCACTCCCGCAAGGTTCTGTCGTGGGGATAGCGTTCCACCACCCCCCGCTCGACGAGATCCAGCTTGCCCGCCAGCACGTCCGCGCAAGGCGTGCCGCGGATGTCGTAGACCTCCCCCTGGACGATCTCGTTCCCATCCCAGAGCGCCTCGATCCGGACCCTGCGCCTGCTCCTGTCGGTAAAAGTCCCGAAGAAGGCATATTTCACCCCGTAGGCCCTGGCCAGGTGCCTGACGGTCTGCTCCAGCACATTGCCCTCTCCTGACAGCTGGCTGGTGGTGGAAGCCAGCGCATGCAGAGCCTCCTCCACCCGCTTGCGGTCGGTGATGTCGAGCCCCACCGAGAGCAATTCCGGATTCCCGTTCAGGCCGTCGGCAATGTAGGTGTTGCGCCAGGCGATCCAGAGCAGGCGCCCGTCCCGGGCCACGTTCTCGTTCTCGTTGTGATGGAACTCCTCCGGCGCCTCCTGGATCGCCTGGATCATCTTCTTCAGGTCGTATCCCTGGGCATCCCTCTCCCGCACGATGGTGCCGACCACATGCCGCCCCTTCAGCTCGGCCTCAGAATAGCCAAACAGCTTCTCCCCGTACGGATTGATGGACAGCACCCTGCCGTCGGTGTCCCAGCGGAGAAACACGCTGTTGGCCTCCTGCACCAGCTTCCGGTAAAAGCTGGCCTGCGCCCTCGCCTCCTGCTGCACGGAGAGCAGCAGCGGGTACCACTGGCGCACGCCGCTGAAAAAGAAGCCGATGGCCAGCAGGAACGCGCCGTACTTGCCGACCGTCACCACCATCGCCGCCGGCGACACGCTCTGCCCGACAGCGGGAGGCAGGAAATCCCCCAGGACATTCAACGCGAAACCGAGGCACATCACCAGGGAGGCCAGGAACAACCACCTCCAGCTGCTTCGGAACTCCAGGGCGATGCGGTGCCGCTCACGCCAAAGAAAGTAGCTGAACAGGAGACCGGCCGGAAACAGCAGCATATCCCCTGAGACGGAGACCGCGCCAAGCAAATCGGGGGGAACCTGTTGCGCTGCACCGTCCATGAAGGTCCTCCGGCTCAGCCGCGTTTCAACAGCGAGTAGCCACCAGCCAGCAGGCCGGAGAGTGCATAGAGACTGAATAGGGTGAACAGAACCAGGGGAGGCTGCACCAGAATGACGGCGAAGGCCAGGGCGATGGCCACCACCACGAAAAAGGGAACCTTGCCTTTGAAGTCAATGTGTTTGAAGCTCTGATAACGCACGTTGCTCACCATCAGCAGCCCGCACCCTCCCGTGATCAGCCCCGCCAGGATGGCCACGTCGCTTCCCTGGATGCCGTTGTCCACTGCCAGCCAGACACTGGCGGCGACGATGGCCGCTGCGGAGGGGCTGGGCAGTCCCTGGAAGTAATTGCTGTCGGAAACCTCCAGTTGGGAATTGAAGCGCGCCAGGCGCAGGGCGGCGCCGGCCGTGTAGACGAAGGCGGCCAGCCACCCCGGCTTCCCGAGGGAATGGAGCGCCCATTCGTACATCACCAGCGCCGGTGCCAAGCCAAAGGCCACCATGTCCGAAAGACTGTCGTATTCGGCGCCGAAGGCGGTCTGGGTATGGGTCAGGCGGGCCACCCGACCATCCATGCCGTCCAGTACCATGGCGATGAAGATCGCCACCGCAGCCTTCTCGAACTGGCCGTTCATGGCAGCCAGGACCGCGTAGAAACCGGAAAAGAGGGCAGCCGTCGTGAACAGGTTGGGCAGCAGGTAGATCCCGCGCCCCCGGTGCCGGGCCGATCCGGGGCGCGGCTCCTCCTGGAGATTTTCCCTCTGCTCACTCATGGGCCGAAAGTATAGCGCCAAGCTAGTGCCTTACCCACAGTTTCCCCAATGGAATTGGAAAACTCATGCCACGGTTCACAATTTTTCCCGGCTCGCCGGACAATGCGGGAAACCCTGACGCTGGGGCCTTTCCATAGTAGACTTCCACGACATCGCGAAAAACCACAACACCCATGGCGATCGACCCTGCACCCCGCTCCCGTGAGCTTTCCCCGGCACCTGGTACAGCGAAGATCGACCCGGAAGTTCGCGCATGAACCGCCTGCTCACCTACTTCTCCAACCATCCGCTGATCGGGCTCTCGATCGTCCTGCTGCTCTCCCTACTCTTCTCCGCCAGGCTCGCGGAGCTGGAGATCCGCATCTCCGCCGAGGAGATGCTGGTACAGCACGACGAGGAGCACAGGTTCTACGACCGCACCCGGCGCCTGTTTGGCGATGAGCAGGTGATCCTCGTCTACATGCAGTCACAGCGGCTGCTGGCGCCTGAAAAACTGGCCGTCCTCAAGGAGGTGATCGGCGAGATCGAGACCCTGCCCTTCGTGGACCGGGTCGAAAGCCTCTTCACCATCCCC
>JALWGP010000294.1 GCA_027038775.1 Sedimenticola sp.
AGCCGTCGAAAATGTGGCGGGCCTCGAAGATCTCTTCGTCGATGAGGTCGGCGGGCACGGAGACGTGCTGCTCCTTGCCGCGGGTGTCGGTGAAACGGAAGTCGACGAATTTCACGTCGTTGTCTTTGATCATCTTGAGGACGTCTTTTGCGGACATGTGCCCCTCCATTGTCGGTTATCAATCGTTCGGCCGCGGCAAGGCGACCGGGAAAAACGGTCCACTCATGAAGGCATGAACCATGCCACCACCCGGGTTTCCGGTCAAGAAGTATGGTTTGATCGGCACATTCAAGCGATTTCTGGGATCGTTCCCCGCAAGCCGGGGGGCGGGGATTCGTCCAGAATGGTGCAGTATCGCCCTGTCCGTGCACGATCCTGGTGCAGGCGGTCCTTCACTCCTGTCCGAAGAAGAGCTTCACGTCGCGGTAATAGGGCCGGTCCGCCAGTGCCTCGCGCATGCGCTGCTGCAGCTCGGCGGCGCTGGCCTCGCTCTCGAAGCAGGCCAGGGGGAAGAAGACCTCCACGGTGATGGCGCCCGCCAGGTAGTGGAGCAGGATACGCTCCTGGCGGTCCAGGCAGCGCAGGGGTTTCCAGGCCGCCGCCAGCTCCTCGAGGATCTGGTGGCGCAGGGGCAGTCCCTGGCAGCTGGGCTGCTCCTCGTCGTTCTCGGGGTCGATGTGCACGGTGACGTCGGTCACCTCTTCCACCGCCCCCTTGATGCGTTCCTCCACCGCCAGCGCCACCATGTGCCCCTCGGAGACCGAGATCCAGGGGGATACCTGCACGTGGACGTCGGCCATGGCCTCGTGTCCCTGGCGGCGGGTTCGCAGCATGTGGATGGAACTGACGCCGGGCAGGTCCATGATGGCGCGGCGGATCTCCCGTACCTTCTCCTCCTCCAGCGCCTCGTCCACCAGTTCGCGCATGGCGCCCCAGCCCAGGTCCCAGCCGATCTTGGCCACCATGAAGCCGACGACGAGTGCGGCCACCAGGTCGAGCCAGGTGAGGCCCATGAGGGCGCCGCCCACGCCCACCAGCACCACGATGGAAGAGACGGCGTCGGAGCGGTGGTGCCAGGCGTTGGCCAGCAGCAGGTCGGAGCGGATGCGCAGGCCCACGTGGCGGGTGTACCAGTAGAGCCCCTCGTTGGCCAGGATGGAGAAGAGGGCGGCGTAGAGGGTGATGGCTTCGGGCCGCCAGGCATCGGCCGGGTGCATGAGCCGCTCGATGGAGTCCCACATGATGCCGCCGGCGATGAGCACCAGGAAGGCGCCCAGGCCCAGGGTGGCGGCGGTCTCGAAGCGGCCGTGGCCGTAGGGGTGGCTCTCGTCCGGGCCGTGGGCGGCGTGGCGCGAGGCGAAGAGCACCAGCACGTCGGTGAGCAGGTCCGAGAGGGAGTGGATGCCGTCGATGATGAGCGCCTGGGAGTGGCCGACGATGCCCACCAGCACCTTCACCACGCTCAGCACCAGGTTGACCACCGCGCCCACCACGGCCACCCGTGCCGAGGCGTCGCGGCGCAGCTCCCGGTGCTCCCGGGTGCCCACCTGGGGGGTCATTCCTCTTCCCCCACGCGGATCCGGAGGATGTACTCGTCGTTCTCCTCGCGGACCTCCAGCACCTCGTGGGCGTTGATGCGGCACCAGGCGGGGATGTCCTGGAGTACCCCGGGATCGGTACAGACCGCCTCCAGCTCGTCGCCGGGTTCGAGCTCGGCGATGCGGTCCTGGACGCGGATCACCGGCATGGGGCAGAGCAGGCGGCGACAGTCGAGAACGTAGCGGCTCACAGTACCCACTCCTTCTTCAGCTCGTGGGGCGGCAGGGGCGCCACCTTGAGCGTCCGGCTGGCGCCCCCGGTGTCGCGGTACTCCAGCTCCACCTCGGGCGCGTTCTTCCCCTGGCTGTAGCGGGCCACGATGCGGGCGGCCAGCTCCAGCTGTTCCTCGTCCATCGTGCCGTCGATGAGCGCCAGGGGCCCGGCATGGCTCACGGTCTTGAGGCTGGGGTACTGGTTGCGGTAGCCCTGGAGGAACTTCCCCTCCCCCTCCTCGCGCGAGACGATGAGTTTGAATTCCGGCGAAGGGCGGATGTGGCGCCCCACCTTGAGCAGCATGATGTCGTCCATCTCGTACTGCTTGTCGCCGCGGGCCTGCCACAGATCCTGCAGTTTCACCGAGTACTGTTCGTCGGTGAGAAAGCAGCAGCCGCCGGCGGGCTGGGCGTAGTCCTCGAAGCCGAACCTTCTGGCCAGCGCCATCTGCGGCTTGCGCGTGCGGCCGGAGAAGTCGTAGAGCTTCTCCCGGTCCACCCAGCCCTCGCGCTCGGGCAGGGTGGGTGGCAGGTTCTTGGCGCACAGGGGGCGAAGCAGCAGGTCGCCGATCCCGGAGTCGCGCTGTACCACCGGCATGGTGTCCCGGCGCTGGGACTTGGGCCGCTGGCCCACCACCTCGCCGGTGATGATGAAGTCGAAACCGTGTGCCTCCATCCACTCCCTCGCCTTCTTCACCATGAAGATCTTGCAGTCGAGGCAGGGGTTGAGGTTGGCGCCGTAGCCGTACTTCGGGTTGAACACCACCTCCTTGTACTCCTCCACGATGTCGATGATGTGGAGCTTGATGCCGAGCTGCTCGGCCACCCACAGGGCGTTGTTGCGCTTGGGTTTCTTCCGGTCCTTCTTGCGGATGGCGTGGGTGTGCCCCTCCACGCAGAAGCCGGTGAAGAAATTGATGCCTTCGACATGGATGCCCTGCTCCTGGACGACCTTCACGGCCAGCATGGAGTCGAGGCCTCCGGAGATCAGGGCGACCGCCTTGCGCTGCATGGTGCGTTTTCGATGGGGAACCGGGAAAGCGGAGATCTGGGAGGAAATTATACGCGGAAATCGGTGGGCGGAGCCTTTCCGGCAACTGCCACCTGGCCTGTGACCTCGGGCAGGAGAAAGGGTTCCATTGTCAGTTTTTCATACAATTCAGTAGCTTGAGTTCGCAAAGGCGGCGAGGCGATGCTACAATAACACGGCCAGCCGGCAGTCGCCGGCCTTGTCGTCAATGGCCCGGGGGGTCGCAGGCGCTGCGTCCGGGATCTCCTGCACTGGCCGGTGTCTTCGCTGAGGTCTGCATGTTTTTTCCCGGGAAGGATCGTTCTGGTGGCCGGTGTCTTTTTTCCTCCCGGTGGTTCCTCCTCCTCCTCCTGGCCTGGGCCCTCCCCTCCACCCCGGAGGTGCGCACCGTGTCGGTGGGGGTCTACCAGAACAGTCCCAAGGTCTTCATCGACGAGCAGGGGCGCCCCGCCGGCTTCTTCATCGAGCTGCTGGAGGGTGTCGCCGCCCGGGAAGGGTGGCGGCTCCACTATGTCCCCTGCGAGTGGAAGCGGTGCCTGGAGCTCCTCGAAGAGGGTGAAATCCAGCTCATGCCCGACGTCGCCTTCTCCCGCGAGCGGGAGCGCCGGTTCGCTTTCGGCAGGGAGGTGGCACTCTCCAGCTGGTCCGTCTTCTACACCGATTCCAAGAAGCCGCTCTTCTCTCTCAAAGCGCTGGACGGGGAGAAGGTGGCGGTGGTCCGCAACAGCATCCAGTACCAGGCGCTACGTGAGCTGGTGAAGGAGCTGGGAATCCGCCCGGTCTACCTGGAGACGGACGACATGGGGGAGGTCTTTCGCCTGGTGCATACCGGCCAGGCCCGGGCGGGGCTGGTGAACACCTATTTCGGCAGGCGCAACGCCGCCGAGTTCGGGCTGGTGGAGTCGTCGGTGCTGGTCCGTCCCACGCTCCTCTACATCGCCGCCAACCCCGCCGCGGCCTCCGGCCTCCTGACGGCGATCGACAACCATCTGCGGGCCTGGAAGCAGGATCGCGATTCCCTCTATCACGCGGCGGTGGCCAGGTGGCTGGTGCCGCCCGAGCAGACCCGCCTCACGCAGTGGCTCACCTGGGGAGCCGTGCTGGCCCTGGGCGTGGGCATGATCCTGCTCTCCCTCGTGGCCCTCTTCCGTTCCATGCTGAAGCGGAGAACGGCGGAGCTCGAGCGGAAGAAGCGCCACCTGGACCACCTGGCCCATCACGACCCTCTCACCGGGCTGCCCAATCGGCTGCTCTTCTTCGACCGCCTGGAGCAGTCCATCCACAGGGCCCGGCGCGAGGGCAAGGGGCTCGCACTGCTGTTCCTGGACCTCGATCAGTTCAAGCAGATCAACGACACCTTCGGCCATGCGCTGGGGGATGAACTTCTCAAGCAGGTCGCCAATCGCTTGCGGGCCGCGGTGCGCGAGAGCGACACGGTGGCGCGGATCGGCGGAGACGAGTTCGCGGTGATCATGGAGGCGCTGAACGAGCCGGCGGACGTGATCGTCGGGGTCCAGCACCTGTCGTCCATCTTCCACGATCCCTTCACGGTGGACGAACACCGTTTCTCCATCACCTTCAGCATCGGCATCAGCATCTATCCCCAGGATGGCGGGGATGCCCACACGCTCCTGCGCAACGCCGACACCGCCATGTTCCGGGCCAAGGCGGCCGGGCGGAACACTTACCAGCTGTACGACGAGACCATGACCCGCGAGACGGTGGAGCGGGCCAGGCTGGAAGGGGCCCTGCGACAGGCGGTGGAGAGCGGCAGCATAGAGGTTCGTTACCAGCCCCAGGTCGTGCTGGCCGATGGGCGGCTCGCGGGGTTCGAGGTGCTGATGCGCTGGCACCATGCCGAGCTGGGCGAGGTGCCTCCGGACCGGTTCCTGCCCCTGGCGGAAGAGATCGGGCTCATGGGCCGGCTGGGGGAGCAGGTGCTGCGCGCCGTCTGCGCGCAGCTGGTGAGCTGGCGGGAGGAGGGGCTCGAGCCCGGGCGGCTGGCCGTCAACCTCTCCTGTCGCCAGCTGAGGGATCCCGACCTGCTGGAGATGGTGAGCCGCATCCTGGAAGAGAGTGGCTGCCCCCCCTCCGCCCTGGAGTTCGAGGTCACCGAGAACTTCGTGATGCGACAGGTGGACCTGTCGGTCGCCACCATGCGGCGCCTGCGCAGCATGGGGATCGAGCTGGCCATCGACGACTTCGGCACCGGTTACTCCTCGCTGGCCTACCTGAAGGCACTGCCCCTGTCGCGCCTGAAGATCGACCGCTCCTTCATCGCCGGTATCCCGGGGGACGACAACGACCTGGCCATCGTGCGCGCGGTGGTTGCCCTCGGCAGGACCCTCGGGCTCAAGGTGCTCGCCGAGGGGGTGGAGACCGGGGAGCAGAGGGATTTCCTCCTGGAGGCCGGCTGCGACGAGGCCCAGGGTTACCTCTTCGGGCGCCCCATGGGGGCGGAACAGGCCGCCGGGATGCTGCGGGCTCAGGGCGCGGGGTAGGTGTAGCGTTCGTGGATCTCCTCGATGGCCTGCAGGAGATCCGGGGAGAGGGTGATCTCCGGGCTGGCGAGGTTGCTGCGCAGCTGTTCCATGGTGGTGGCGCCGATGATGGTGCTGGTGGTGAAGGGGCGGCGGGTGACCCAGGCCAGGGCCATCTGTGCCGGGTCCAGCCCCGCCTCCCGCGCCAGCTCGACGTAGGCGCGGGTGGCCGCCTCCGCCCGGGGGTTGCTGTACCGGGTGTAGTCGGGAAAGCGTGTCAGTCGGGCGCCGGGCGGCCGCCTTCCCTCCAGGTACTTGCCGCTAAGCACGCCGAAACCGAGGGGCGAGTAGGCCAGCAGTCCCACCTCCTCGCGGTGGCTGATCTCCGCCAGTCCCACTTCGAAGCTGCGGTTGAGCAGGCTGTAGGGGTTCTGGATGGCCTGGATCCGGGGCAGTCCGCAACCTTCCGCCAGGCAGAGCAGGCGCATCACGCCCCAGGGGGTCTCGTTGGAGACACCCACCTCCCGTACCTTGCCCGCCCTCACCAGGTCCGCGAGGACCTCCAGGGTCTCTTCCAGCGGCACCTCCTCCGGTTCCGGTTCCGGCCAGTCATAGCCCAGCTGGCCGAAGCAGTTGGTTCTCCGGTCCGGCCAGTGGAGTTGGTAATAATCAATGTAATCGGTCTGCAGGCGGCGTAGACTGCCCTCCACCGCAGCCTCGATGTTGGCACGATCGAGCCGGTTGCCGCCGCCACGGAAGTGGCCGAGCCAGTCCCTCCCCGGGCCGACCACCTTGGTGGCGACGATCACCCGGTCGCGGTTGCCCCGCCGCTTCAGCCAGTTGCCGATGATGGTCTCGGTGGCCCCCTGGGTTTCGGCGCGGGGGGGAACCGGGTAGAGCTCGGCGGTGTCGATGAAATTGATGCCCCTGTCGAGCGCGTAGTCCAGTTGCCGGTGGCCCTCGGTCTCGGTGTTCTGTTCGCCGAAAGTCATGGTGCCCAGGCAGAGGGCGCTGACCTGGATCCCGCTGCGGCCGAGTCTTCTGTATTCCATGTTCCCCGGGAGTCGTCTCTGCTATGGAGTTGTCCGGTAGTCTATTCCATCCGGCCTGGCTGGTCCTCTTCGCCGCCCTGGTCGCGGTGGCGCTCTTCTACGCCCTGCGCTGGGCCGACTGGACGCGGCTGCGGGACCAGCGGCAGCAGCACGTCTGGCTGGGCGTCATCGTCTTTCTCTTTTTCCTGTGGAACATGCGGGTGGAGATCCAGCCCGGCTTCTTCTGGCACCTGTCGGGCATGGTCATCGCCACCCTGATGCTGCGCTGGTCGCTGGCCGTTCTCGCCGGCGCCATCGCCCTGCTGGCGGTGACCCTCACCGGCCTCAACGACTGGAGCGGCCTGCCGCCCTCGCTATTCTTCGCCGTGGTGCTGCCCGCCACCCTCACCCAGGTGATCCTGGGCATCACCCGCGCATACGCGCCCAAGCACTTCTTCGTCTACGTGCTGGTGAACGCCTTTCTCGCCGGCGGCCTCATCTTTCTCTTCATCTCCCTGCTGGTGGTGGGGGGGCTGCTGCTGCTGGAAGTCTTTCCCTGGCATGAGCTCAAGCAGAACTTCCTTCACCTGGTGCCCATGATGGCCTTCCCCGAGAGCATGCTCAACGGCTGGCTCGCTGCCATCATCGTCGCCTACAAGCCCCACTGGATCGGCTCCTTCAGCGACGAGGAATACCTGCACGGAAAGTGACCGCCTTCCTTGTCACTCCCCCGGGCGGAGGCTACTATCGATTGCAGGTTCAAGCCCTTCGGAGTCCTCCATGACCGCCTCCCTCGATCCGCTGCTGCTCAACGTGCTCTACGCCTGCATGGGTGGTCTGCTCACCCTGCTCTTCATGTGGCTCGGCTGCAAGGTCTTCAGCCACATCGTCAACTTCAGCATCCCGGAGCAGCTTTCGAAGGGCAACCAGGCGGTGGGGCTGATGATCATGGGCATGTTCATCGGCATCGGCACCGCCATGGGGCTGGTCATCGGCCTGGGGCTCAACTGAATGCGGACCTGGTCCCTGCTCCTGTTCCTGCCCGCGGTGGCGCTGGCCGCCGGCTTCAAGGGGGTGGACCACGAGCACTGGACGGACAAGTACGACCGCCACTTCCGCAAGTACGCCAAGCACTACTTCGGCCCCGCTTTCGACTGGCGCTGGTTCAAGGCCCAGGGCATCGCCGAGTCGGGGCTCAGGCCCGATGCGCGCAGCAAGTCGGGGGCGGTGGGCATCATGCAGATCATGCCGGCCACCT
Source organism: Sedimenticola sp. (assembly GCA_027038775.1). Taxonomy (GTDB): domain Bacteria; phylum Pseudomonadota; class Gammaproteobacteria; order Chromatiales; family Chromatiaceae; genus Thiolapillus. The sequence goes on from JALWGP010000294.1 coordinate 7,611, forward strand.
TCAAGTACATCCAGAAGAAGAACCCGGCGATTCGTGACCTCCACGAGCCGAGGTGGAACATCGCCGCTGCCATCTTCTACGACCGCCACCTCTACGACAAGTGGAAAGACGAGCCGCTGGAGGCGGAGGAACGGCTCTTCTTCGCCCTGGGTGCCTACAACGCCGGCCACCTGCGGGTGCGGCGCGCCTACAACAAGGTGGTGAAAAAGCTGGGCAGGGTGGCGCAGTGGGAGGAGGTGGACGATTTCGTGCCCGGCCAGACCCGTCACTACGTGCGCCGGATCCGCAGGCTGATGGCGGAGGCGCTGTGAACGACCCGCGCCTCTGGTGGCTGGCTGCGCTCTGGCTGGGTTACTTCTTCCTGCACTCCTTCCTCGCCAGCCTCTGGGTGAAGCGCCGGGTCGCCTGCCGCTGGCCGCAGCGCATGCCGGCCTACCGGCTCTTCTTCAACCTGGTGGCCGTGGTGGCGCTGGTGCCGCCGTTGTGGCTCACCTTCTCCATCGGCGGTGAGCCCGTGCTGCGCTGGAGTGGCGGCTGGCGCTGGCTGGCCGATGCCCTGGCGCTGGTGGCGCTGCTTGGCTTCCTCTGGTCCCTGCGCTGGTACGACGGCCTGGAGTTCCTGGGGCTGCGGCAGCTGCGCGAAGGCGAGCGGCGGGTGGAGGACCAGGAGCGGTTCCGGGTCTCGCCGCTGCATCGGCATGTGCGTCATCCCTGGTATTTCCTGGGGCTGGTGCTGCTCTGGACCCGGGACATGACCCCCGCCATGCTGGTGAGCGTGGTGATGGCGAGCCTCTATTTCATCGTCGGCTCCCGGCTGGAGGAACGCAAGCTGAAGGTCTACCACGGCCGGGCCTACGAGCGTTACTGTGAGAAGGTTCCCGGGCTGGTGCCGCTGCCCTGGAAGCGCCTTTCGGTGGAAGAGGCGGCGAAGCTGGAAGAGGAGGGCAATCCCACGAAACGGTCGTGACATTCGGCCGGGGGGCGGGCCTCCTGCCCCGCACGGGGATGTGCGGCGCAAAGCGGAGGCGGTGAGAAACCGCGTTTTTCCGCTGCCGAAAAGGAAACGGGCCGGGAGTGCCCGTTTCCAGGTCGAAAGGCAGTGGCGCCCCCGCGAACCCGCCCGGGGTCACCAGCGGGGGTAGTACCCGTATCCGTAGGCGGGAGGGTAGGCGGGATAGCCATTCCAGGCCGGGGCATAGGG
>JALWGP010000295.1 GCA_027038775.1 Sedimenticola sp.
GGTTGCTGATCTTCGTGGTGGCCACCGGCGACTTTCTCGGCCACTGGTGGTGGGCGCTGCTGGCCGGCGGGCTGCTGCTCGCCGCCGGCGTCAAGGCGCGCCTGGAGCGCCCCGAAGTGCGCGCCCGCTGGGACGCCCGGGTGCTGCGCTGGCCCCTGGTGGGCGGCCTGGTGGCGCGGGTGGAGACCGCCCGCCTGGCGCGCACCCTGGCCACCCTCCTGGGCAACGGCCTGCCCCTGCTCCAGGCCCTCGACCTGGCGCGCGAAGTGGTGGGCAACCAGGCCATCGCCGCCGCTCTCGCCCAGGTGAGCGAAGAGATGCGCCGCGGCCGCGGCCTGGCCGACCCTCTGGCCGAAGCCGAGGTGCTGCCCCCCCTGGCGCTGCAGATGATCCGGGTGGGCGAGGAGTCGGGCGACCTGGCGCCCATGCTGCACAAGGTGGCCGACACCTTCGACCGGCAGACGCGCAACGCCATCGCCCGCCTGCTGGCGCTGCTGGAGCCCGTGCTGATCATCGGCCTGGGCCTGCTGGTGGCCGGCATCATCATCTCCATCCTGGTGGCGGTGCTCGACGCCAACCGGCTGCTGCTCTGAACCGGACGACGAAACAGGTGAAACATGCGAGGAAAGACAATGGACGCGAACCGGGGCTTCACCCTGATCGAGCTGCTGGTGGTGCTGGCCATCCTGGCCATGCTGGCAGCGGTGGTGGCTCCCAGGGTGATGAACGCGCTGGGCTCCTCCAAGGCCCGCACCGCGCGCATCCAGGTGGAGGAACTGGGCGCCGCCCTCGACCTCTACCGGCTGGACGTCGGCCGCTATCCGTCCAGCCTGGAGGCGCTGGTGCAGGACGGCAGCCCCGGCTGGAACGGCCCCTACCTGAAGAAGAAACGGCTTCCCGCGGACCCCTGGGGAAACCCGTACCGCTACCGCTTCCCCGGCGAGCACGGCGACTACGATCTCTTCTCCCTCGGCGCCGACGGCAGGCCCGGCGGCGAGGGAGAAGACGGCGACATCCTGGGCTGGGAGTGATGCGCGCAGAGGGATTCAGCCTGCTGGAGCTGCTCGTGGTGCTGGCGCTGGCGGCCCTGCTGCTGAACCTGGCGCCGCCGCTCGTCTCCGCCGCCCTGCCCGGCACCGAACTCGAGGCCGCCGCCCGCGAGCTGGCGGCGGGGCTGCGCATGGCCCGCAGCCTGGCCGTCATGCGCCAGCGGGCGGCCTCCCTCCATCTCGACCTGGAGCGGCGCACCTTCCGCGTCGCCGGTTCCCCCCGCGTCCACACCATTCCTCACCGGTTGCGTCTGCGCCTGGTCACCGCCGAGTCGGAGCTGGAGGGTGCACGGCAGGCGGGCATCCGCTTCTTTCCCGACGGCGGTTCCACCGGCGGCCACATCACCCTGGACAACGGCCGGCGCACCCTGGGGCTGGACGTGGACTGGCTCACCGGCAGGGTGCGCATCCTGGCGCCGGGGCAGGGAGGCTGAGGATGCGGCGGCAGGCGGGCTTCTCCCTTCTCGAGGTGGTGGTGGCCTTCTCCATCCTGGCCTTCTCCCTGGGCGTTCTCTACCAGGCCTTCGGCCGCGGCCTGGGCAACCTGGCCCTCTCCGGCCGCCACGGCCGCGCCGTGGTCCTGGCGGAATCGATCCTGGCCCGGCACGCGGGCGCACGGCCACTGCGCGAGGGGCGCACCGAGGGCAGCGACGGCCCGTTCCGCTGGCGGGTGGAAGTGGCCCCCCACGACGGTGGGGCGACCGGCCTCCGCCTCTTCAGGCCCTACCGGCTGGAAGTGACGGTGAGCTGGGAGGAGAACGGCAGGATCCGCAGCCACGCGCTGCAGACGCTGCGGCTGGGCAGGTTGTAAAGCGATGAATCAGCGCGGGTTCACCCTCCTGGAACTGCTCGTGGCCCTCTCCCTGGTGGGCATGATGACCCTCCTGCTCTACGGTGCGCTCGGGTACGGCGGCAGGGCCTGGGACCGCGGAGAGGCGGCGGCGGAGCGGGAGGCGGGCTTGATCCTGCTGCACCACCGCCTGCGCGATCTCTTCCTGGCGGCCGGCAACCCCGCCGCGCAGGGCGGGACGCGGCTGGCCCGGCGCTTCTTCTTCCGCGGCGACGCCAACGGGGTGGAGTTCGTCACCGCCATGGGGCGGGAAACCGGCGCCGGACTCTACCTCCTCCGCCTGGAACTGCGGGCAGGGAACGGGGACCGCAGGCTGGTGCTGCGCCGCTGGCTGTTCCACCCGGAGGTGCTCGACGGGCAGGCCGCCCTGCCCGCCTGGATCCCCTACGAAAAGACCGCGGGCACACCGAAGGAGAAGGCGGTAGCACCGGGCGCGCCCGGGCTCTGGTACGCCGAGTCGGTGGTGGTGGAGCGGCTCCGCCGGGCGGACTTCGCCTACCGCGGCGATGCCGGGGGAGCGTGGCAGGACCGCTGGAGTGGAGGCGGACGGCTGCCCTCGCTGGTGCGCCTGCAGGTGGAAGACGACCAGGACCGGTGGCCGGTGATGATCTTCGAGGTGCCGCGGTCGTGAGAGGAAGATCCGGGAGAAAGCAGCGCGGCGTGGCGCTCATCCTGGTGCTCTGGGTGGTGGTGCTGCTCGCGGTGATGGCCACCGCCCTGGGCCGGACCCAGCGCACCCAGGTGGCCATGACCGTCAACCTGGTGGCAGCCGCGGAGGCGCGCGCGCTGCTGGATGCCGGGCTCCACTTCATGATGGCGCAGCTGGAGAGGCGTGGCCGATCCTTCCCCGACCCTCCCTGGCCGGTGGACGGCCGGCTCCACCCCTGGCGGTTCGCCGGCCGTCCACCGGCCAGGGA
>JALWGP010000296.1:0-2306 GCA_027038775.1 Sedimenticola sp.
CCCGGTCCACGTTGAGCGGCGAGTAGCCGGCGCCCTTGGGCAGGTAGTAGCCGTAACGCTCGGGGCGGCTCAGCACCGCCTTGATGGCCAGGATCCGGAACACGTAGCGTTCCGTCTGCAGCGGCAGTTTGAGCGCGTAGTAGTCACGGACTCGCTGGCGCCGGATTTCCCTTGCCACCCGCTGTTCCCCACAGTTGTAGGCGGCGAGCGCCAGGGCCCAGTCGTGAAACTGGCTGTGGAGGTCCTTCAGGTAGCGAAGCGCGCTCACCGTCGCTTTTTCGAAGTCGTAGCGTGCGTCGATGCCGTTGCCCCGGCGCAGACCGTAACGCTGCCCGGTGCTGGGAATAAACTGCCAGAGGCCGGCGGCGCCGTGGCGGGAGTAGGCCACGGGCTGGAAACCGCTCTCGATGCAGGGCACGAGGGCGATCTCCGTGGGCATGCCGCGTTTCCGCACCTCGTGGAGGATGTAGTAGAGGTAGGGCTCGCCGCGGGCCAGCTGGCGGGTGAGGGAGTCGGCGCGGGCGCTGAAGCGCTTCACCTCCCGGTCGATGGCGGGATGCCGTACCCCGGAGAGGCCGAAGCCGGAGGTCAGGAAGTGCCACAGGTCGTCACGCCGGGCCGGTTCCGTCTCTGCCAAGGCGTCGGTGTCGGGGCGGACGGCCTCCGCCAGCGCCCGCTCCACCGTTTCGGTCTCCTCCGCCGGAGCCGCCGCCTCCTTCTTCGCGGGATTGCTCTGGCATCCGGCCAGCAGCAGAAGGGTGAGGAGAAGCAGACTTCGGTGGGTCATGGGGTGAGGAATCCGCCTGTGCACGACACCCGGGAACTATACGAGATTTGGCAGGGTGCTTCCAGACGGGGGAGGGAGGCCGGGTCTGCCGAAGGAGAAAACGGGAACCCGGTAACGGAAAACCCGACTTGGTCACGCTTTCCCGATACAATGGCCGGGATGAAGGAGGCCGCGGTCAACAGTGCGCTGGTGGAATCCCTGGACCGGTGGTTCCACACCGATCTGGGCAGGCTCGTGCTCGAGCGGGAACGGCAGCAGCTGGCCGAGGTGGTCGGCGGCCTCTTCGGCTACTATCTCATCGAGGTGAGCCTTCTCTGCGAGCGGCCCGACTACCTGCAGGAGTGCCCCATCCGGCGCCGTTTCCGCATCAGCCCCTGCGTCGCGCCGGGCAACCACCTGCTTGCGTCCCCGGAACGGTTGCCGGTGGCCGGCGACTACATCGATGCCGTGATCCTGCTGCACACCCTCGACTTCGCCGGAGATCCCCGCCAGGTGCTGCGCGAGGTGGAGCGGGTGCTGATCCCCGAGGGCAAGGTGGTGATCACCGGCTTCAACCCCTGGAGCCTGTGGGGGCTGTGGCGGGCCATGCCCGGCGCCGGCCGCAAGCTGCCCTGGAAGGGACACTTCCTCTCCTTCTCCCAGGTGGAAGACTGGCTCTCGCTGCTCGGCTTCGATGTGGAGCGGGTGCACACCCTGCTGTTCCGCCCTCCCTGGAAGCGCGCCTTTCTCATGCGCAGGGCCATGGTGATGGAACACCTCGGCGAGCGCTTCTGGCCCTGGCTGGCCGGGGTCTACGTGATCGTGGCCACCAAGCGGGTCTCCACCCTCACTCCCGTGCGCCCGCGCTGGCGGCTGCAGCGCAAGCTGCGGCGCGCGCCGGTGGAGCCGGTGGCCAATTTCGGGGAGGACGCCGATGGCGGATGACGTGGTGATGCTCTACACCGACGGCGCCTGCAAGGGCAATCCCGGCCCCGGCGGCTGGGGCGCGCTGCTCCAGTACAAGGGGGTGGAGAAGGAGCTCCGGGGCGGCGAGCCGGAGACCACCAACAACCGCATGGAACTCACCGCGGTGATCGAGGGACTCAAGGCACTCAAGCGCCCCAGCCGGGTGCGTGTCGTCACCGACTCCCAGTACGTGAAGAACGGCATGCAGCAGTGGATCCACAACTGGAAGCGCAACGGCTGGCGCACTGCGGCGAAGAAGCCGGTGAAGAACGCCGAGCTGTGGCGCGAGCTGGACCGGCTGGTGAACCTCCACCAGGTGGAGTGGGAGTGGGTGCGGGGACACAGCGGTCATCCCGAGAACGAACGGGTGGACGCCCTGGCCAACAGGGCCATCGAGGAGATGCAGCAGTGAGACAGATCGTACTGGATACCGAGACCACCGGCCTGGAGCCCGAACAGGGCCACCGCATCATCGAGATCGGCTGCGTGGAGCTGGTGGACCGCCGGCCCACGGGCAACGACTTTCACCAGTACCTGCAGCCCGACCGGCTCATCGACGCCGGCGCGGTGGAGG
>JALWGP010000296.1:2316-2797 GCA_027038775.1 Sedimenticola sp.
GGTGCACGGCATCACCAACGAGTTCCTCGCCGACAAGCCCCGCTTCGAGGATATCGTGGCAGACTTCATCGACTACATCCGCGACGCCGAGCTGATCATCCACAACGCCCCTTTCGACGTGGGCTTCCTCAACGCCGAGCTGGCGCGCCTGGAGGGCTGGCAGCCGCTGGAGCACTACTGCACCGTCACCGACACCCTGGTGATGGCACGCAAGAAGCATCCCGGCCAGCGCAACAGCCTGGACGCGCTCTGCAGCCGCTACGAGATCGACAATTCCCAGCGCCAGAAGCACGGCGCCCTGCTCGACGCCGAGATCCTGGCCGAGGTCTACCTGGCCATGACCGGCGGCCAGTCGGCCCTTCTGCTGGACGCCGAGAGTGAGGGTGGCGAGGGCGTGGCGGGCTCGGTGGTCCGTCCCCTGTCGGGCGACCGGCCGCCGCTGCCGGTGATCCACGCCAGCGAGGCGGAGCTGGCCCTGCAC
>JALWGP010000297.1 GCA_027038775.1 Sedimenticola sp.
CCGTGCTGGAGGGACGGGAGGGGCTGGAGCCGGTGCTCTCGGTGCTGCGGCAGGACCTGTGCAGCGACTGGTTCGTCGTCTGAGGCCGGGCTGTCAGTCCGACAGCCGCTCCAGCGCCCAGCGGATGTGCTCTGCCACCAGCGGCGTCGCCGACTCCAGCCGTGACCGCAACGCCCGGGCGACTTCGGCGTCGCCTTCGGTGTTGCCCAGCGCCACCGCGAGGTTCCGCTGCCACCGCTCGTGGCCGATGCGGCGGATGGCGGAACCCTCGGTGCGCATCAGGAAGGTCTCCTCGTTCCACGAAAAGAGTTCCAGCAGGGTGGCGCGGTCGAGACCGTTGCGGGGCAGGAAATCCGGTTCCTGTCCCGGCGGCGAGAAGCGGTTCCAGGGGCAGGCCAGGAGGCAGTCGTCGCAGCCGTAGACGCGGTTGCCGAGGAGGGGGCGCAACTCCATTGGAATGGAACCCGGGTGCTCGATGGTGAGGTAGGAGATACAGCGGCGGGCGTCCACCACCCAGGGTTCGACGATGGCGCGGGTGGGGCAGAGGTCGATGCAGGCGGTGCAGCGGCCGCAGTGGTCCGTCACCGGTTCGTCCACCGGCAGGGGCAGGTCGGTGTAGAGCTCGCCCAGGAAGAACCAGGAGCCGGCTTCACGGTTCACCAGGTTGGTGTGCTTGCCCATCCAGCCCAGGCCGGCCTTCACCGCCAGGGGCTTCTCCATCACCGGCGCCGAGTCGACGAAGACACGGTAACCGAAGGGCCCCGCCTCTTCTGCGATGCGTGCCGCCAGCCGTTGCAACCGCTTGCGCATCAGCTTGTGGTAGTCGCGTCCCAGGGCGTAGCGCGAGACGTAGGCGGCGGCGGGATCCTTCAGGTGCAGCCGCGGATCCGCTTCCGGCGGCCGGTAGTCCATCCGCACCGAGATCACCCGGAGGGTGCCGGGTACCAGCTCCGCCGGCCGCCAGCGTTTGCTGCCGTGGCGCGCCATGTATTCCATCTCGCCGTGGAAGCCGCGGGAGAGCCACTTCCGCAGTCGTGCCCCCGCCTCCTCCAGGGCGGTGTCGGTGATGCCGGCCTGCTGGAAGCCCAGCTCGAAGGCCCACTGCTTGATGCGGCGGGCCAGGCCCGCCGGATCACACGGATGTTTCGCGTCGCTCATGGCCGTAGAATAAGCCATGGAATCTCTTCCAGACAGGCGCACGGCAATGAATGCACATCGGCTCCTTCCCAGGCTCCACCGTCTTCCACAGGCGCTCTACCGTGCCGAACAGGTGCGGGAGCTGGACCGGCTCGCCATCGAGAGGTACGGCATTCCCGGCGAGGTGCTCATGGAGCGCGCCGGCCAGGCCGCCTTCGAGGTGCTGGAACAGCGCTGGCCGGAAGCCGGGCGCATCGTGGTGCTGGCCGGCACCGGCAACAACGGCGGCGACGGCTTCGTGCTGGCGCGCCTGGCGCTGGAGGCGGGAAAGAAGGTGCAGGTGCTGCAGCTCGGTGACCCGGCCCGCATCTCCGGCGACGCGCGCACCAACGCCGACCGTTTCGCCGCGCTCTCCGGCGAGTGGCAGCCCTTCGACGGGCGGGTGCCGGGAAACGCCGACCTGCTGGTGGACGCCATCTTCGGTACCGGCCTGGAGCGTCCCGTGGAGGGTGCCTGGGCGGAGGCCATCGAGGCCATGAACCGCAGCCGAGCGCCGGTGCTGGCGCTGGATCTGCCCTCGGGGCTCCATGCCGACACGGGCGCCGTCCTGGGAACCGCGGTGCGTGCGCAGGCCACCGTCACCTTCATCGGTCTCAAGCAGGGCATGTTCACCGGCGAGGGGCCGGACTGCTGTGGCGAGGTCGAGTTCGATGCCCTGGAGGTGCCGGCGCGGCTCTACGGCCATCTCGTCGTCTCCGCCCGGCGCATCGACTGGGCCCAGCAGCGGGAGCTGCTGCAGCCGCGCCGTGCCACGGCCCACAAGGGCGATTTCGGCCATGTGCTGGTGGTGGGGGGTGACCACGGCATGGGGGGCGCAGCACGTCTCGCCGCCGAGGCGGCCCTGCGCACCGGCGCCGGCCTGGTGAGCCTGGCCACCCGGCCCGAACACGTGGCCCCCGTTCTCGCCACCCGCCCCGAGATCATGGTGCACGGCGTGGAGGCACCGGAACAGCTCGATTCCCTGCTGCGCCGCGCCACCCAGGTGGTGGTGGGACCGGGCCTGGGCCGGGACGCCTGGGGGCGTGCACTGTTCGAGATGGTGCTGGCGGCGGGTCGTCCCCTGGTGGTGGACGCCGACGGGCTCAACCTGCTGGCCGAGGCGCCCGTACAGCGCGACGACTGGGTGCTCACCCCCCATCCGGGGGAGGCGGCGAGACTCCTCGGCACCGACGCGGCCGGAATCCAGGCCGACCGTTTCGCCGCCGCGGAACAGCTGCGAAGCAAGCTCGGTGGCGTGGTGGTGCTCAAGGGAGCGGGCACACTGGTGGCCTCCGGTGGCGACCGCCGGCCGGCGGTCTGCAGCGACGGCAATCCGGGCATGGCCAGCGGCGGCATGGGCGACGTGCTGGCCGGGGTGGTGGCCGGGTTGCTCGCCCAGGGCATGGCGCCGTGCGTGGCCTCGGAGATGGGGGTCTGCCTGCACGCCGCGGCCGCCGACAAGGCCGCGCGGGCCGGCCGCCGCGGCCTGCTGGCCATGGATCTCATGTCCCACGTCCGCCGGCTGGCCAATCCCGACAATGAGTGAGGCGAGGCTTCACTGCGGCTCCGAGGAGGAGCAGGCCGCACTGGGCGCACGGCTGGCCCGGGCGGTGGGGGAAC
>JALWGP010000298.1 GCA_027038775.1 Sedimenticola sp.
GAACTGGCCCTGGCCGCAGACGTCATCATTGCCGAGAAGCGGGCCCGCTTCTCGGCAATGATGACGTCTGCGGCCAGGGCCAGTTCGAAGCCGCCGCCCAGGGCCTCTCCCTCCACCACGGTAATGGAGCACAGGCCGCCGTCCCCGCCTGACAGGTTGCGGTAGAGCAGTTCCGTGCAGGTGTGTGCGTAGCGGGTGAGCCCCTCGCGGTCGCCCGCCTGGATCAGGTCGATGAACAGGGCCAGGTCTCCGCCCAGCACGAAGACGTCCGGAAGCGCCGAGCTGACCACCAGGTAACGCAGCTTCTGCTCGCGGGGAACCTTGTGATCGTTGGCGCAGAGGTTGCTGATGATGTCCTGGGAGGTGGAGAAGTCCTGCAGCAGCCGTGAGGTGAAGACCGGGCGGCCGGGGTGCAGGAAGCGAAGGTGCACGGCCTGGTGACTGCGGTCGATCTTCAGTTCCAGGGTGTCCAGCTGCATGCGGTCATCGATGATGCTGATCACGGTTGCCCCCCTCTGCTGCCGTGCGCTCTTGCGATTTCTGCGGAATCATAATTCATTTTGATGCCCGTTGCCGAATCTTTGATGGGCCCTTTTTGATCTGGCGCATTGTGGCCGTCATTGCTGCACATATTCGAGGGGCATCATCGGCTTGCGCCATCAACGTAAAGTGCTATGGTTTCTCATGCCGGCACGGGCAGGGAGGCCGAATCTCCACCGTTTTCCCGCCGCTGCCGTTTCCCGTGTACAACAACAAGGAGAAGAAGATGTCCCGCCTGATCCGATATGTCCTGCCCGTCCTGCTGTCGCTGTTGACCCTGCAGGTTTCCGCTGAAGAATATGTCATCAAGTTTTCCCACGTGGTGGCGCCCGGTACGCCCAAGGGCAAGGCCGCCGACCTCTTCGCCAAGCTGGTGAACGAGCGCCTCAAGGGCAGGGTGCGGGTGGAGGTCTATCCCAACTCCCAGCTCTATAACGACAACAAGGTGATGGAGGCCATGCGCCTGTCGGACAGCCGCACCACCGGCATCATGGCGGCGCCCAGCCTCTCCAAGTTCGTGAAGTTCTCGCGCACCATCCAGGCCTTCGATATCCCCTATCTCTTCAACGATATCGACGACGTGCACAAGCTGGTGGACTCTCCGGTGATGGAGAAGATGACCAGGCCGCTGGAACGCAAGGGGCTCAAGGCGCTGTCGCTGTGGGACAACGGCATGAAGGTCTTCTCGATCCGCGGCGACAAGCCGCTGAGGAAAGTGCCGGATGACTTCAAGGGCAGGAAATTCCGCATCCAGAGCTCCGAGGTGCATGCCGCCATGATCCGCGCCCTGGGCGGCGTGCCCCAGAAACTTCCTTTCAAGGAGGTCTACCAGGCCCTGGCGCAAGGGGTGGTGGACGGCCAGGAGAACGCCTGGTCCAACATCCACTCCAAGAAGTTCTACGAGGTGCAGGACTGGATCACCGTCTCCAACCACTCCTACCTGGGGTACATGGTGGTGGTGAGCGCCAGGTTCTGGAACGGCCTGCCTGAGGACATCCGCAAGGAGCTCACCGCCATCCTGGCGGAGGCCACCGAAGCCAACCGCCGTTTCGCCGCCGAGGCCGACGTGGCCGACCGCAGGAAGATCGAGGCCGCCGGCAAGGCGAAGGTGGTGGAACTCACCCCCGAGGAGCTGGCCCAGTGGCGCCAGGCCACCGCCGGGGTCGAGAAGCAGTTCGAGCGGCAGATCGGTAAGGAGCTGCTGCAGGAGATCCACCAGCTGCTCGGCCACTGATGGAGGCGGTCGACCGCGCCCTCGGTTTCCTCGAGAAGTTCGTCATCTCGGTGGGGCTGGGGGCGGCCACCCTGCTGCTCTTCGCCAACGTGGTGGCCCGCTATTTCTTCCACACCGGCTTCAGCTGGGTGCTGGAGCTGGTGGAGTACCTCTTCGCCTGGGTGGTGCTCATTGGCGCCGCGCACGGTTTTCGCTCCGGCACCCATCTCGGCATCGACATCCTGGTGGAGCGGTTCTCGCCCGCCAATCAGCGCCGCATCGCGCTGCTGGCGCTGGGCGCATGCCTGCTCTTCGTGGGGCTGGTTTGGTGGTACTCGGTGCAGTACACCCTGCGAATCCACGAGTGGGGCGACCTGACCCTGGACCTGCAGATTCCCCAGTGGATCCCCTACCTGGCCATTCCCGTGGGGCTGGGGCTGATGTTCATTCACCTGCTGCAGGTGGGCTGGGAGATCTGGCGGGGGAAGACGCTGCGCATCCACACCCATGAAGCGGGCGAGGCGCTCAAGAGCATGGAAGACATCTGATGGCGCCCGCCCTGCTCTTTGTCGGCCTGCTGGCCCTGCTGCTGATCGGGGTGCCCATCGCCGTCAGCCTGGGCCTGTCGAGCCTGCTCTTCACCCTGCTGGCCACCGACGACCCGCCCATCATCATCGCCCAGAAACTCTTCGACACCATGGAGCACACCACGCTCCTGGCCATCCCCTTCCCCATCCTCTCGGCCCACTTCCTCACCACCGGCGGCGTCTCCTTGCGGCCGGTGGACTTTGCCAAGGCGGCGGTCGGCCGGATGCCCGGCGGGTTGGCCATGGCCACCGTGGTGGCCTGCATGTTCTTCGCCGCCATCTCCGGCTCCTCGCCCGCCACCGTGGTGGCCATCGGCTCCATCATGATTCCCGGTATGATCGCCGCCGGTTACGACCGGCGCTTCGCCGTGGGGGTGGTGGCCACCTCGGGCAGCATGGGCATCCTCATTCCGCCCTCCATTCCCATGATCGTCTATGCCTACTCG
>JALWGP010000299.1:0-2123 GCA_027038775.1 Sedimenticola sp.
CCCCCAACCCCGGCAAGGACCTTGCCCACCCCGGAAAACCACCGCGCGGAGCATTGCGAATGGATGCAGATCCCAACCTGCCATACCGCCTCAAGCCCCACCTGCTGCTGCAGAGGGTCGCCGGCGAAACCGTGATCCTCGACCCCGAGTCGGGCCGCTACTACACCCTCGACGAGGTGGCCACGCGCATGATCGAGCTCTTCACCAGCGTCTCGCTGGAAGAGACACTGTCCGCCATGGTGGAGGAGTACGACACCGACATCGACACCGTGCGCAGCGATCTCGAGGCACTGCTCGAATCCATGGCCGGGCAGGGGCTGGTGGAGCGCGAAGAGGGGGGCTGAGTCGCGAGGATGGCGCTCTTCCGTTTCGCCGAAGCCTGGCTCACCCTGGCCTGGATCGACCTGGTGATCCGCCTGCTCCCCTACCGCCACTGGCGGCGCTGGCTGCAGCCGGTGGAGGCGCCCGCCGACGGGGCCGCGTCCGATCTCCTCTCCCCCCTGGTGCTGGCGGTGGAGCGCGCCGCCCGTCGCCACCTGGTGCCCATGAACTGCCTGCGCCGTACCCTGGCCCTGCAGCGGATGCTGGCGCGGCGACAGATCGCCACCACCCTCCACCTGGGCGTGCGCCGCGGTGACGGCCGGCTGGAGGCCCACGCCTGGCTCAGCTGCGGCGGGCGCGTTCTCAACGATACCCCCGACGTGCACGAACGGTACGCCGAGCTCAAGGGCAAGGGGGTGTGGGACGTGGTTCGCCGCGGTTCCTGAGGGCAGGGCCATGGCAGACTCCCTCCTCCGCGACCGGCTGCTGCTCGGCCTCATGGCGCTGGTGGCCTGGCTGCCGCTGGGAACCGGGGGGCGGGAGCCCTTCTTCTGGGGCGTCACCGATCTCGGCATCGGCCTCCTGCTGCTGACCTGGCTTTACCAGTACGCGCGCGGCCGGCGGTACGTTCCCGAGGCGGCCCGCCGCGCCTGGCCTGTCCTGCTCCTGCTGGCGCTGTGGCTGCTCTACCTCTTCCTGCAGATCCTGCCCCTGCCGCCGGAGCTGGTGGCGGCCCTCTCGCCCAAGGCCGCCTGGGCCCACGGGCTCACCTACCGTCCCCCCGGCGAGTCCTCCTGGCTCACCCTCTCGGTGGATCCCCACCGCACCCGCCTCGCCCTGCACAGGAGCGTTTCCCTGGCGTTGCTCTTCCTGCTGGTGCTGTTGCTGATGCGGCGCTTCACCCACCTGCGCTGGCTGGGGATGGCGGTGGTCCTTGGCGGCACCCTCTGCGCCGTCCTGGCCCTGGGCGGCTACCTTGCCGGGTGGGAGGAGATGTACCAGGACCAGGGCTCCCTCACCGCCACCTTCGCCAACCGCAACCACTTCGCCAACCACCTCGCCATGGCTGTCGCCGTGGGTATCGGCCTGCTGCTGGCGCAGATGGGGGAGGGGAGCAGGCCGCGTGAGCGGCGCGAGACCCTGCGCCGCACCCTCGACTGGATCATGAGCGGCAAGATGCGTCTGCGCGCCTACCTGTTGCTGATGACCGCGGCCCTCATTCTCACCCGCTCCCGCATGGGCAACACCGCCTTCTTCGTCAGCCTGCTGGTGGCCGGGATCGGGGCGCTCCTGCTCATGCGCCGCAAGAGCCGCGGCATGATCATCCTGCTCGCCAGCCTGGTGGTCATCGACATCTTCATCGTGGGTTCGGCCATCGGCATCGACCGCGTGGTGGAGCGCCTGGAAAAGACCTCTTTCGCCCACGAGACCCGCGACGAAGTGGTGCGCGACACCATTCCCTACTGGCGCGACTTCCCCCTCACCGGCTCGGGGCTGGGCACCTTCGGCGTCACCTTTCCCCTCTACAAGGGCGCCGACATTCCTCTCACCTACCAGCGCGCCCACAACGACTACCTCCAGTTCGCCGCCGAGACGGGCGGGGTCGGCCTGGTGCTGATCGGCGGCTTCGTGGCCCTCTCCCTGGGGGCGGCCCTGCTCACCCTGCGAAGGCGGCGCCTGCCCTGGGCGCTGGGCGCCGCCTTCGCCCTGCTCATGAGCACCGTGGCCCTGCTCATCCACAGCACGGTGGAGTTCAACCTGCAGACCTTCGCCAACGCCGCCACCTACCTGGTGATTGCCGC
>JALWGP010000299.1:2133-2785 GCA_027038775.1 Sedimenticola sp.
GGTTGGGTGGCGCTCCACCTTCCCGCGGAGCGGAAGGGGCCTCCCCGCGCCACCAGGCGACGGCGGATCGCGCTGGCAGTCACCGCCGGCCTGCTCGTGGCGCTGCACCTGGCCGCCAGCGGTGCCCTGGTGGCGTCCGACCTGCTCAGCAACCACAACGAGACCCTGCTGAAACGCTGGAAGACCCAGGAGAAGTTCCCGCGCGCCCCCGTGGAAGCGGCGCTGGAGCGCCAGCGCCTGGCCATGCGCCTGGCCCCCGGCAGCGCCGAAACCGAGCTGGTGGCCGTGCGCCTGCTGGCCATGTCCCAGCGCGCCGAGCCGCGCCTCACCCCGCAGCAGAAGATGGAGATGGCCGACCGGATGCTCGTCCTGCTGCTGGATGCCACCCGCCACAGCCCCCTGCTGGCCACCCCCTGGCTGGCCATCGCCCACGTGCGTCACTTCCAGCGCAACTACGATGCCCTCTTCCTGGCCGCCCTGGTGCGCGCCGGCCAGCTCGCCCCCTGGGAGTTTCGCGTGCAGCTCGACCTGGCCCGCGTGGGCCTGGCCGCCTGGGACCGGCTCTCCCCCTCTGCCCGCAGGCTCGTCCTCGACGCCGTGCGCCGCGGCATGACCCAGAGGCCGGGTGAAATGACCGAACTGGTGGAAAAGC
>JALWGP010000300.1 GCA_027038775.1 Sedimenticola sp.
CCGCCGGGCCAGCACCACCAGCACCACGCGCACGTCGTCGGCCAGCCCAAGCAGCATGCGCCGCAGGTTCTCGCTCTGCTTCTCGTCGGTCTCCCCGCTGCCGGAAACGGCCACGGTGCGGATGCGGGCCAGGTCGCGCAGCATCCGCCGGACCTGCTCGCCGAACTCCGCGGCGAGCTCCAGGCGGTTTTCCGGCAGGTCGGCCAGCAGCGCCGCCAGCAGCGTGGGGGTGTCCAGCTTGAGGCGGTCGAGGATGTCGGCAGTCTGCACCAGCGCCAACCGGTGCTGGAGGCCACCGGCCACCTCCTCGTCACCGTGCGCCTCGTCGATCACCTGCAGGGCACGGGAGAGCTGGTGGATCTCGTCGCGCGTGCGATGGCGCGCCAGCGCCGCCAGCCAGGCGGTGAGCTGGGCCTGGGAGAGCGCGCCGGTTTCGGGGAGGTGGGATACTGCCTTGACCATGGAACTGCCTGAAACGGCCATCAGCCGGTGACAGCGCCCAACCTTACCACAAGGGAACCCCGGGGAACCTCTCGAGCCGTCAGCGGATCTCCTCGATGGAGAAGCGCTTCTCCAGCACCCGGGGTGCGATCAGCGCATACCCCTTCTGCTGCCAGTGCCCCAGCTCAGTGATGGCCGAGGGCACCACCTCGATGAAATCCTGGAAATCCTCCACCCGGTAGCCGTAGTCGGCGGCCGCCAGCCCGCACACCTTGAACTTCACCCCCAGGCTGGCATAGTAGCGCATCCGGTCCACCGCCTGGCGGTACTTCGGGTAGTTGGCCTCGGCCACGGTGACGATTTCGGTGCCATGGATCACCACCACGATCTCCATGAATTCCGGCGCCATGTGGTAGGGCGCCTCCATCAGCGGGTTCATGTAGGAGCGCACCCAGTAGAGGGCGCTGTCGATCTGCCTGGGGTCGTCGAAGTAGAAATCGAAAACCACCTTCGGCTCCTCGTAGGGGGTGTGCACCAGCTTTCCCCCGGCGGACGCCTGCAGGGACAGCCACGGCAGCAGAAACAAGATCAGGATCCTGGCAGTCATCGGAACACTCCCGTGCGTGGACCTGCTCCAAGTCTAGCCTGCATTTTGCGGTGGGAACCGGAATATTGCCGGAACGGCCCATCCCCGAGCCGCAGTAACCAGGAAAATCCTCATCCACTCATGGACTTGCAGACGATTCCGGGGCGGCGGACTGATTCCCTTCTGGAACTGAAGGCAGGCGTTCGACGACGAACCAGAGCTCGTAGACGAGACCCTTGCTGAACCGCTTTTCCAGGGTCAGCCGGTGACCGGCCAGGATCCACTCTCCCGGCACGGCGGAGAGGACGGCGCGGCGCAGCCCGGCGGGCGGCTGCAACCCGAGGCGTTCCAGCATGCCTTCGAGGTACCGATAGTAGCGCTGCAGCACCCCCTGGGGGCCGCGCCAGGAGTTCATGCGCAACTCCAGCACCAACCTGCGTCCTCCGCGTCCGTCCCCGGACACGCGGTAGCGCAGGTCGCTGGCACCAGCGGGCTCCCCCTGGGGCAGCGCCTTGCGCGCGGTGGTGCAGCGCCAGCCGCCCCCTTCTGCCCGTACCGGTGGCGAGCTCAGCCCGAGCGGCTTCATCAGGGCACAGAGCACTTCGGGCGCAGCATCCGTGACGAGTTCACCGGCAGGAAGCGTCGCCGGCAGGAGAAGCAGGCCAGCCAGCCACGCCCATGGCTTCAACACCAGTTCTCCACCTGGGAGACGTCGCGCACCGCGCCGCGGGCGGCGTCGGTGGTCATGGCGGCGTAGGCGCGAAGGGCCTCGCTCACGATCCGGTCGCGGTTCACCGGCTTCCAGGGGTTGTCGCGTGCCGCCATGGCCTCACGGCGGCGGGCCAGCTCCTCGTCGCTCACCGCCACCCGGATGGCGCGGTTGGGAATGTCGATCTCAATGGTGTCGCCCTCCTCCACCAGGGCGATGTTGCCCTTGCCGGCCGCCTCGGGGGAGACGTGGCCGATGGAGAGGCCGGAGGTGCCACCGGAGAAGCGGCCGTCGGTGATCAGCGCGCATGCCTTGCCCAGCCCCTTGGACTTGAGGTAGCTGGTGGGATAGAGCATCTCCTGCATCCCCGGTCCGCCCTTGGGCCCCTCGTAGCGGATGATGACCACGTCGCCCGGCCGGATGCGGTCGCCCAGGATCGCCTCTACTGCTGCCTCCTGGCTCTCGAAGATGCGCGCCGGGCCGCTGAAGGTGAGGATCGACTCGTCCACGCCGGCGGTCTTGACGATGCAGCCGTTCTCGGCCAGGTTGCCGTAGAGCACCGCCAGCCCGCCGTCCTGGCTGTAGGCGTGCTCGCGGTCGCGGATGCAGCCTTTTTCGCGGTCCAGGTCAAGACTTTCATAACGGCGGCTTTGGCTGAAGGCCTGCTGGCTGGGCACCCCGCCCGGGGCGGCGCGGTAGAAGTCGTGCCGCTTGGGGTCCTCGGTCAGGCGGACGTCCCACAGGGCCAGGGCCTCGGCCAGGGTGCGGGCGTGCACCGTGGGCACCTCGCGGTGGAGCAGGCCGGCGCGGTCCAGCTCGCCCAGGATGGCGAAGATGCCGCCAGCGCGGTGGACGTCCTCCATGTGGTAGTCGGGGGTGGAGGGCGCCACCTTGCACAGGTGGGGCACCTTGCGCGACAGGCGGTCGATGTCGGCCATGGTGAAGTCCACCCCCGCCTCGTGGGCCGCCGCCAGCAGGTGGAGCACCGTGTTGGTGGAGCCGCCCATGGCGATGTCCAGCGCCATGGCGTTTTCGAAGGCCTCG
>JALWGP010000301.1 GCA_027038775.1 Sedimenticola sp.
CCTGGTGCGTGCCTGGCACCGCACCTACGGCCTGCCGGTGCTCGTCACCAACTGCTCCAACAACTACGGCCCCTACCAGTTTCCCGAGAAGCTGATCCCGCTCATGATCCTCAACGCCCGCGCGGGCAGGCCGCTGCCGGTCTACGGGCGGGGCGACCAGGTGCGCGACTGGCTCTACGTGGAGGACCACGTGCGCGCCCTGCTGCGGGTGCTGGATACGGGCCGCGTGGGTGAGACCTACAACATCGGCGGCCACAACGAGAAGACCAACCTGGAGGTGGTGCGGTGCCTCTGCGCCATCCTCGAGGAGAAGGCGCCGGACAAGCCCGCCGGCGTGGCGCGCTACGAGGATCTCGTCACCCACGTGGCCGACCGCCCCGGCCACGACCTGCGCTACGCCATCGACGCCGGCCGGATCGAGCGTGAACTGGGCTGGAGGCCCGAGGAGACCTTCGAATCGGGCCTTGCGAAGACGGTGCAGTGGTACCTGGAGAACGACCGCTGGTGCCAGCGGGTGCTCGACGGCAGCTACCGCGGCGAGCGGTTGGGGGTGGTGGCGTGAAGGGGATCATCCTCGCCGGCGGTTCGGGCACGCGGCTCTACCCGGCCACCCTGGGCGTCTCCAAGCAGCTGCTGCCGGTCTACGACAAGCCCATGATCTACTACCCGCTGAGTACCCTGATGCTGGCGGGCATCCGCGAGATCCTGGTGATCTCCACGCCGCGGGACACGCCGCTGTTCGAGCAGCTCCTGGGCGATGGCAGCCGGTGGGGGCTGGAGATCGGCTACGCAGTGCAGCCTGAACCCAAGGGGTTGGCCCAGGCCTTTCTCATCGGCGAGGCCTTCATCGGGGACGACTGCTGCGCCCTGGTGCTGGGGGACAACCTCTTCTACGGTCACGATTTCGTGCCCGCCCTGCGCCGGGCAGCGGAAAAGGAGAGGGGCGCCACCATCTTCGCCTACCCGGTGCAGGATCCCGAGCGCTACGGCGTGGTGGAGTTCGACGAACAGTTCCGGGTGCTCAGCATCGAGGAGAAGCCGGAGCGGCCCCGTTCCCGCTATGCCGTCACCGGGCTCTATTTCTACGACGAGCAGGTGGTGGAGATCGCCCGTGCCATCCGCCCCTCGGCGCGGGGCGAGCTCGAGATCACCGATGTGAACCGCCACTATCTCGAGCGTGGTGCGCTCGAGGTGGAGATCCTCGGCCGCGGCATGGCCTGGCTCGATACCGGCACCCACGAGTCCCTGCTGGACGCCGCCCAGTTCATCCAGACCCTGGAGACGCGGCAGGGACTCAAGATCTGCTGCCCCGAGGAGATCGCCTGGCGCCAGGGCTGGATCGGTGACGAAGCGCTGGAAAGGCTGGCGGCGGGGCTGGACAACAGCGGCTACGGCCGTTACCTGCTGGAGATCCTGGAGGAGAAGATCCTGTGAAGGTGCTGGAGACCGAGATTCCCGGGGTGCTCCTGGTCGAACCCGAACTCCATGGCGACCGGCGCGGCTGGTTCATGGAGAGCTGGCAGGCGCGGCGCTACGCCGAGGCGGGCATTCCGGCTGCGTTCGTGCAGGACAACCTGGCGCTCTCGGGCCACGGCGTGCTGCGCGGCCTCCACCTGCAGCACCCCCACAGCCAGGGCAAGCTGGTGCAGGTGCTCCTCGGCGAGGTGTTCGACGTGGCGGTGGACGTGCGCCGCGGCTCGCCCACCTTCGGCCGCTGGGTGGGAGCGCTGCTGTCGGCGGAGAACCGCCGCCAGCTCTGGGTGCCGCCGGGCTTCGCCCACGGCTACCTGGTGACCAGTGAGAAGGCGTTGTTCAGCTACAAGTGCACCAACTACTACCGCCCCGAGGCGGAGTTGGGCATCCGCTGGGACGACCCGGAGATCGCCATCGACTGGCCGGTGGTGGGGCCGCCGCTGCTCTCCGCCAGGGACGAGGCGGCGCCCCTCCTCGGAGAGGTGCCGCCCGGGCGGCTGCCGGAGTTCACCGGGTGAGCGGCACCCGCCCCGTCCTATTGCTGTTCGGTGCTGCGGGGCAGGTGGGGTGGGAGCTGCGCCGCACGCTCTCCCCCCTGGGCCGGGTGGAGACCGCGGGACAGGGCAGGGTGCAGCATCCGGTGGATCTTGCCGATCCCGCCGGGCTGGAAGCGCTGGTGAAACAGGTGCGTCCGTCGCTCATGGTGAATGCCGCCGCCTACACCGCCGTGGACCGGGCCGAGTCCGAGCCTGAACCGGCCCGGCGCGTCAACGCCGAGGCGGTGGGCCTGATGGGCCGGCTGGGTGCGGAGCTGGGCTGTCCCGTGCTCCACTATTCCACCGACTACGTCTTCTCCGGCGCGGGAAACCGCCCTTGGCGGGAGGAGGATCCCGCGGAGCCGCTGAGTGTCTACGGGCGTACCAAGCTGGAGGGGGAACGGCTGCTGGCCGCCTCCGGCGTGGACCACCTGGTGCTGCGCCTGGCCTGGGTCTACGGCGTGCGGGGGCGCAACTTCCTGCGCACCATGCAACGGCTGATGGCAGAGCGCGAGGAGGTCGGCGTGGTGGCGGACCAGGTGGGAGCGCCCACCTGGGCACGGCAGATCGCCGAGGCGACGGCCCAGGTCCTCGCCCAGTGCCGCACGGCGGAGGGGGGCTTTCGCTTCGGCGGGCGCGGCGGCATCCACCACCTCACCGCCGCGGGGGAGGCGAGCTGGTACGAGTTCGCCTGCGCCATCCGCGACGGCCTGGGCCTGGCCTGCGAGGTACGCCCCATTGCCACCATCGACTATCCCGCGCCCGCTGCCCGTCCCGCGTGGTCGGTGCTCGACAACGGCAGGCTGTGGCGCGAGTTCGGGGTGGCCCTGCCCCACTGGCGGGAGGGGCTGGCGCTCTGCCTGGAGGAGCTGCGCGAGGCGTCGTGAAGAGAGGATCCACCGGCCCCCTCTGGCACCCCCGCCACTGGCCCGCCTGGATCGCGGTGGGCTGCATGCGCCTGCTGGGGTGGCTGCCCTATGCCTGGGTGTTGCGTCTCGGCCCGCCCCTCGGAAGGCTCTACGCCCTGGTGATGCCGCGGCGGCGGGAGATCGCGCGCATCAACATCGATCTCTGCTTCCCCGAGAAGAGCGAGGCGTGGCGCAGGGATCTGCTGAAGCGCCAGTTCGACAACCTGGGCACCGCCTTCCTGGAAGTGCCCTTCGCCTGGTGGGCGTCGCGTCGCCGCTGCGAGGAGCAGCCCGGCGGTTTCGGCGAGATCCACGGCCTGGAGCACCTGGAGGCGGCCATGGCCCGTGGCAAGGGGGTGCTGCTGCTCTCGGCACATTTCAACAGTCCGGAGCTGAGCGGCCGCCTGCTGGGAAGCAGGATTCCCTTCGTGGCGCTCTACCGCAAGGCCAACAACCCGGTGATGGATTGGGTGATGCGGCGCGCCCGCGGGCGGCTGCTGGAGCAGGTGGAACGGCGCGACGTGCGCGGCCTGCTGCGTGTCCTGAAGCAGGGCAAGGTGGTGTGGTATGCTGTGGACCAGAACAGTTCCCGCCGTGAAGCCGTCTTCGTGGACTTCTTTGGTATCCCCGCCTCCACCAATGCCGCCACCGCCAAGCTGGCTCGCATGACCGGTGCCGCCGTGGTGCCTTTCCGCGCCGTGCGCCGCACGGACGGCAGCGGCTACGACCTCTACCTGGCGCCGGCCTGGGAGGACTTCCCCAGTGATGACCTGGAGGCGGACACCCTGCGCGTGAACCGGATGGTGGAGCAGTGGGTGCGGCAGACGCCGGAGCAGTATCTCTGGATCCACCGCCGCTTCCGCACCCGCCCCAACCGTTCCGATCCGAAGATCTACCCGGTGAAATAGATGAAGACCTCCGCGGACAAGGTCGGTGCGGGCCTCTACCTGCGCCTGCTCCGGTATGTGAAGCCTTACTGGAAGACCTTCGCTGCGGCCATCTTCTTCGTGGTCATCCTGGCCCTCACCGAGCCGGCCATCCCTTCGCTGCTCAAGCCGCTGCTGGACGGCACCTTCGTGGAGCGCGACCCCGACTATCTCTTCTGGTCCCCCATCCTGTTGTTGCTGCTCTTCCTGGTACGGGGAGGCTCCAACTTCATCAGCCGGGTGGCCTTCAACTGGGTGGGCGGCAAGGTGGTGCTGGACCTGAGACGGGAGATGTTCGACCGGCTGCTGAGCCTGCCCGTGGCCTATTTCGACGCCAACGCCACGGGCAACGTCATCGCCAAGGTGACCTACGACGTGAACCAGGTGACCAGTGCCGCCACCAAGGTGCTCACGGTGCTGGTGCGCGACACCATTGCCGTGATCGGGCTGCTGCTCTACATGCTCTGGCTCAACTGGCGCTTCGCCCTCATCGTCTCGGTGCTGCTGCCGGTGATGCTGGGTTTCGTGCGCTTCATCTCCCGGCGCATGCGTGAGGCCAGCCGCAACCTCCAGCGCACCATGGGGGAGATGACCCACGCCCTGGAGGAGGCCACCCGCGGCAACCGCATCGTCAAGGTGTTCGGCGGCCAGGAGTACGAGCGCCGGCGTTTCGACAAGCTGGCCAACTGGGTGCGCCGTTACAACTTCAAGAGCCGGGTGGCCGATGCCACCGGCGTGCCCGTGGTGGAGTTCATCGGCGCACTCATGATCGCCGTCCTCATCTACGTCGGCACGGGCCAGACGGGGGTGGAGCCCATGTCGGTGGGTGAGTTCGTCTCCTTCTTCGCCGCCATGGGGCTGCTCTTCGCCCCCATCAAGCGGCTCACCGCCATCAACCAGCCCCTGCAGAGCGGGCTGGCGGGTGCCGAGAGCGTCTTCGGCCTCATCGACGAGCAGCCGGAGAAGGACACGGGCAACCGCGAGCTGGACGAGGTGCGGGGGGAGATCCGTTTCGAGGACGTCCGCTTCCGTTATGCCCAGGCCGAACGAAACGCCCTGAACGGCATCGGTTTCACGGTGCCGGAAGGAAAGACGGTGGCGCTGGTGGGCCCTTCCGGCAGCGGCAAGACCACCATCGCCGCCCTCATTCCCCGGTTCTACGACCCCGCGGAGGGGCGCGTCCTGCTCGACGGGGTGGACCTGCGTGAATTCACCCTGAAGAGCCTGCGGGCACGGATCGCCTACGTGGGACAGGAGTCGGTGCTCTTCAACGACAGCGTGGCGGCCAATATCGCCTACGGTGAGGCGGGCGAGCCCGACCGCGAACGGCTGGAGCGGGCGGCGGAGGCGGCCTACGCCCTGGAATTCATCCGGGAGCTGCCCGAAGGCTTCGACACCCTGGTTGGCGAGGACGGGGTGAGGCTTTCCGGCGGCCAGCGCCAGCGCATCGCCATCGCCCGTGCCCTCTACAAGAATGCCCCCATCCTCATCCTGGACGAGGCCACCTCGGCGCTGGATACCGCCTCCGAGCGCCAGGTGCAGGCGGCGCTGCAGAACCTGACGGCGAACCGCACGACCCTGGTCATCGCGCACCGGCTCTCCACCATCGAGAACGCTGACCTCATCCTGGTGATGAAGGAGGGCAGGATCGTGGAATCGGGAACCCACGCCGGATTGTTGCAGGCCAACGGGGAGTACACCCACCTTTACCAGAGCCAGCTTGCACATCAGTGACGGGGATTTCATGAACGAACCGCGTGATTCACGGAACAAAGAGGAAGAGGGGGAACTGTTTTTTTCCTCCCTCTACACACCGGAGCAGGCCCGGCGCTATTTCTACAAGCACCAGGAAAGTTTCGGCCGGCGGCTGTCGGACCGGGTGGAGAAGCGGATGGTGCGCAAGGCGCTGCGGCTGGCCGGGAAGCCGGCCTCGGTACTCGACCTGCCGTGCGGCACCGGCCGCTTCTGGCCGCTGCTCCTCGAGCGCGGCGAGCGGCGGGTGCTGGCGGGGGATTACAGTGGCGGAATGCTGGAGATCGCGCGCAGGTTTCAACCGCCCGAACTGCAGCAGAAGGTGCAGTTGCTCCAGACCTCGGCCTTCCGCATCGCCCTGGCGCCGGACGCGGTGGACAGCATCCTCTGCATCCGTCTGTTTCACCACATCGGCGAGAGGAAGGACCGGCTGCGGATCCTGCGCGAGTTCCACCGTGTCACCCGTGACACCGTCTGCCTCTCCCTGTGGCTGGACGACAGCCGCCAGGGGCGCCGCCGCCGGCGTCTCGAGCAGGAGCGGGCACAGGGCGTCCGGGCCTATCGTCGCGGCTACCAGGACCGCTTCGTGCAGTCGCCGGAAGTGGTGGAGGCGGAGTTCGAAGAGGCGGGCTTCGAGATCCTGGCCAGGGTGCGGATGCTGCCCGGCTGGTCGATCTGGAGTACCTATGTGCTGAAGAAGAGATGAGCCACAGGCTGGATGCCGGAGAGTATGCGCGCCTGGTGGCCGGCGGCCGGGTGCTGGAGCGGGACGGCCATGGAGTCAAGGTCTGGTGGTTGCCCGGCGACCGCATCCTCAAGCTGTTTCGCGTCAAGCGATGGTTCACCTCCGCCCGCCTGCGCCCCTACCATGTCCGCTTCGCGCGCAATGCGGCCCGGCTCGCTCGGCTCGGCGTGCCTGTGCCACGGGTGGAGCAGCTCTGCCGCATTCCCCACCTGAAGCGGCAGGGGGTCGTGTACCGGATGCTTCCCGGGCGCACGCTCTCCGACCTGCTGGCGCCGGAGCCGCCCCTGGAGCTGCTGGAACGGCTGGCCGCTTTCCTGGCGGAGCTGCACCAGGAGGGCGTCTATTTTCGCTCCGTGCACCCGGGCAATGTATTATTGTGCGAGGACGGTCGGCTGGGACTCATCGACCTGCAGGATGTGCGTTTCCGCCGCCGACCGCTGAACGCGGGAGAGAGGGCGCGGAACATCCGGCACCTGTTCGCCGGGGGACGGCACGGGGCGTCCTTGCGGCGGTGGGGATTGGAACCCTTTCTGGAACTGTACCTCCGGGCCCTGCCCTGGGACGAGGGGCGGCGCAGGCGGTTGCGGCAGCGCCTGCTGCGCCACCGTGCGTTGCAATCATTGATCACGAGGGAGAAATCATGAAAAGAATGGGAACGTTGGCACCGATGCTCATCTGGGCCGCCTGCCAGGTCCAGCCGGCGCTTGCCCGGGAACCGGAACCCATGCGCACGAGCCAGGCCGCCGTGGGCAGCGGCGCCGAGGTCCGCCTCTGGTACGAGGCTTTCAATGGCGTCGAACTCGACGAAGCGGAAGAGTTCGACGGCTGGAGCGCCACGGCGGAGGCGTCCGTCTCCTTTGGGGAGCGGTACCGGCTGCGTCTCACCTACCCCTTCAAGACCGACGGCGATGCCGTCATCAAGGAGGGCCAGGGGTATCCCCCGGATACCGATATCACCATCGAGGGCAACGGCGGCGTATACGATTTCCTGACGTTCACCTTCGAGCACCAGCTCTTCTTCGCCGCGGACCGGGGCTACAACCTGGGATACTACCTGGGCGGTGGCACGAAAGCCGATCGTCTGGATACCACCAAGTACAACCCGGAAGATGGCCGTTATGACTTCTTCAACCACACCGGCAGCGTCTTCCACGGCGGGGTGAAGTTCGACCGGGTGCACGGCTTCGGCCGTGTGCTGGCCAACGCCGGCATTCGGTACTACTGGAGTTCGGACGACATCTATCCCGGCGGCAACAAGGACTCTTTCCTGGCCGTCGACCTCCGGGGTGCCGTGGTCTTCCAGCCCTGGGGACCGGTGCACCCGGTCGTGGAGCTCACCTACCTGGGGGATTTGTCCGACTTCAACCAGCTCACCCTGCTTCCGGAGCTTCTATGGTCCGTGGGTGATCACGTCGATCTCAAGGCGGGTGCCACCATCGGCCTGGGCGGCACCGGCAGCCAGTACGGTGGCCAGGCCGAGATCGCGGTGCATTTCTGACCCGTGAGGACCCTCCCCGACTTCTCCGGCCTTCGCGTGCTGGTGGCGGGCGACCTCATGCTCGACCGCTACTGGCACGGCGCCACCGAGCGCATCTCGCCCGAGGCGCCGGTGCCCGTGGTGCACGTGCGCGAGGAGGAGGGGCGTCCCGGCGGCGCCGGCAACGTGGCCCACAACCTGGCGGTGCTCGGTGGCGGCGTGACCCTGCTCGGCCTCACCGGCGAGGACGAGGCGGCCGACCGGCTGGAGGAGAAGCTTTCGGCCAGCGGCGTGAACTGCGCCTTCCTGCGCGACGGCCGCTTTCCCACCATCACCAAGCTCCGGATCGTCAGCCGCCACCAGCAGCTGATCCGCCTCGACTTCGAGGACGGCTTTCCCGGCCACGAGCCCGGCGCCCTGCTGGAGCGCTTCCGCGAGCGGCTGCCGGGGCACCAGGTGGTGGTGCTCTCCGACTACGGCAAGGGCACCCTGGGCGACCCCCGGGCCTGGATCGGGGTGGCGCGCGGGGCGGGGGTGCCGGTGCTGGTGGACCCCAAGGGGCGCGACTTCGGCCGTTACGCGGGCGCCACCCTGCTCACCCCCAACCTGGCCGAGTTCGAGGCGGTGGCCGGCCCCTGCGCCGACGAGGCGGAGCTGGAGGCGCGCGCCCTCGAGCTGCGTGAACGGCTCGGCCTCGATTACCTGCTGGTGACCCGCGGCGAGCAGGGCATGACCCTGGTGGGCGGGGAGGGCTGCCACCACCTGCCCACCCGCGCCCGCGAGGTGTTCGACGTCACCGGCGCCGGCGACACCGTCATCGCCACC
>JALWGP010000302.1:0-24184 GCA_027038775.1 Sedimenticola sp.
TACTCCCTCAGAAAGAAGCCGGTCAGCATGGCCGGCTCCGGCGAGGCGGTTCTTTCGGAACGGGAAGGGGAGCAGGTTTCATCGCGTCCAACAGGCATGCCCCGTCTTGTTGGCATTGAAGTTGCATTGTTTTGGTTGGCCGGGCGACCGAGAAGGGTTCGACATTTTTCCGGCAGGTGGCGAAAAGACTTAAATTTTTTCGCGGATCGGCCGTCAACCTTGATGCGGCCAATAATAAAGGCATGAGGGGTTCCTGGCCAGCTGTACCGAAAATGCGGGAAATGGTTGGGAAAATCGGGTCAAAACCTTATGAAACGAGAGGAGACAACATGTTGAGCAAGGGCAGACGACAAGGGGGGTTCACCCTGGTGGAACTGGCCATCGTACTGGTGATCATCGGTCTGCTGCTGGGGATGGCGATGAAAGGGCAGCAGCTGATTTTTGGCGCCAAAGTCAAAAGCCTGGCGCAGCAGTTCAACAAGTTCGATACGGCCAACCAGATCTTCTATGAGCGGTACGGGCAGTATCCGGGGGATGGTTGCACCCGTTCCAATCCCACCAGCATTGCGCATTGCCGTGGCTACCGGGACGGGAGGCTGACTTCGGGCACCGAGTACAATGCCTACTGGTCGGCACTGACCACCATGACCAACATCCTGACTCCTTCCGACAGGGATTCGGTCTTTGGCCAGGACTGGAACCTCTGCTGCGCGATCCAGAGCTATAGTCCCGGCGGAGCGGTTTACGATCTTCCCGGTGGGGCCCAGGTCGACTTCCGCATCTACTGTGCCTATGACCAGAAGTTCGACGACGGTCGAAACAACCGTGGCATCGCGCGGGCCAGCAGGGGATACAACGAGAACACCGACTGCTGGCAGACCAACACCAAGATGGATGCCTGGCGCGGACTGGTATTCTGACTTCCTCCCTGCAGGTGTGTCGTGACACCCCGGCCCAGGCCGGGGTTTTTTGTGGGTGGAGTACGGCCTTCCGCCGGAAAGTTGACCCGGGTTCTGGCGGCAGGTGACGGCACTCCGTCGCGCGTTGCGCGCTCTCCCGGCCGGCCGGATGATGGATCTGCGCTTCCGCGCTCTCTGCCCGGATTGCCGGAACAGATACGTGTTTCTTGTAAATCAATCGCTTGCAAACCGCCTGGGGGTGCGGCGTCCCCTTCCCGGGTGGAGGAGAGGGTCCCCGGTTCCTTCGGCAAGGCACGCTTGTTGCATTCGTAGAGGGAGAGATCCAGGTTCCGGAAGAGGACGAAATGCCACGAGATGCAGGGGAGGCCGCCCGGCAGCTGCAGGATGCCTTCGAGGCCTTCAACCAGATCGGCAGTCAGCTCAGCCGCTCCTACCGGGCGCTGCAGGAGAAAGTCGCCCGCCTGACGGAGGAGCTGGCCCAGGCCCGTGACGAGAAACTGCAGCAGCTCAAGGAGAAGGAGCGGCTGGCAGCCCGCCTGCACGACCTCATCGAGGCCCTGCCCGGTGGCGTGCTGGTGCTGGACCGGGAGGGTGTGGTGCGCGAGGTCAACCAGGGCGCAGAGGGGCTGCTGGGAAAAGGACTCGAGGGCCGCGCCTGGGAAGAGGTGGCCGCGGGGTCCTTCGTGCCGGGGAGCGAAGTGCTTCGACTGCACGACGGACGCTGCCTGAGCCTTTCCAGCAGCGCCTTGGGGAAGGCGGGGGAACGGGTCATCCTGCTCTCCGACATCACCGAGACGCGCCGTCTCCAGGAGTTGCTGACGCAGCGGGAGCGCCTTGCTGCCCTCGGCGAGATGTCCGCCCGGCTGGCGCACCAGATCCGCACCCCGCTCGCTTCCCTTCTGCTCTATCTCTCCCAGCTCGACAGTCCTTCGCTGGAGCAGGAGCGTCGCCGGCAGTTCGTCGCCAAGGCGCGGGAGCGCCTGCGCCATCTCGAGCAGACCGTCAACAACATGCTCGCCTACGCCAGGGGCAGCTGCGCCAGGCGGGAGCCGGTTTCCCTCCGCTGGCTCGTGGAACAGTTCGTGCAGATCATGGAGCCGGAGCTGGTGGCGCGCGGCGGTAGCCTGTCCGTGGAGGGGGCGGACGGCGACCCGGGGCTGGCCGGCGACGGGGATGCGCTGCTGGGAGCACTGGTCAATCTCGGCACCAACGCCCTGGAAGCGTGCGAGCAGCCGCCCCGCCTGAAACTGGAGATCCGGGTGCTGGAGGAGTCGCTGCTCCTGTCGCTGGAGGATAACGGGACCGGTATTCCGGAAGCGATGCGTTCCAGGGTGTTCGAGCCCTTCTTCACCACGCGCGCCAACGGCACCGGACTGGGGCTGTCGGTGGTCAGGGCGGTGGTTGAGGGGCATGGCGGAACCCTCCGGATCGGCGACGCTTCCCTGGGAGGGGCCCGAATCACCCTCGGCCTGCCACGCTCCGCGGCGGAGATGCTGCCCTCGGGGACGCGGGTCTCCGGTGAGATCGCGGAGGTGAGAGGGGAAGTCCGGATTGCGTGCCATGAAACGGCTGGAGGAATCGGATGAAGAAGGACAAGGTGCTGATCGTGGAAGACGATCGTGCATTGCGCGAAGCGCTTTGCGAAACCCTTGATATCGCGGGGTGCCGTATCCTCGCCGCGGAGAACGGCGAGCAGGCACTCTCCCTGCTCGCCGGGGATGGCGCGGTGGGGCTGGTGATCTCCGACGTGCAGATGCAGCCGGTGGACGGTTTCGAGCTGTTGCGAGCGGTTCGCCGTCGGCATCCTGATCTGCACTTCGTGCTCATGACCGCCTACGGCACCATCGACAAGGCAGTGGCGGCGATGCGCGAGGGTGCCACCGACTACCTGGTCAAGCCCTTCGATGCCGGGGTGCTGCTGCAGATGGTGGAGCGGTTCATCACCTCGGTGCCGGAGCCGGACGAGATGGTGGTGGCCGATCCCCGCAGCGAACAGCTGGCCGCCATGGCGCGCCGGGTGGCCGCCAGCGATGCCACCGTGATGCTCTGCGGTGAATCCGGCACCGGCAAGGAGGTGGTGGCCCGCTACATCCACCGCCATTCGGCGCGCAGCGAAGGCCCCTTTGTCGCCATCAACTGCGCCGCCATTCCCGAGAACATGCTGGAGGCACTGCTCTTCGGGTACGAGAAGGGAGCCTTCACCAGCGCCTACCAGTCCCGGCCCGGCAAGTTCGAGCAGGCGCAGGGCGGCACCCTGCTGCTCGATGAGGTGACGGAGATGGATGCCGGCCTGCAGGCCAAGCTGCTGCGTGTGCTCCAGGAGAAGGAGGTGGAACGCCTGGGGGGACGTCGTGCCATTCCGCTGGACGTGCGGGTGCTGGCCACCAGCAACCGGGACCTGGCCGAGGCCGTCGCCCGGGGCGAGTTTCGGCAGGATCTCTATTACCGGCTCAACGTCTTTCCGCTGGTGATTCCGCCGCTGCGCGAGCGCCCCAGGGATGTGCTGCCCTTGGCGAGGAAGTTCCTTGCACGATACTGCGGCGCCGCACCCATGCCCGAACTGGCCCCGGACGCCCTGAAGAAACTCCAGGAACACGACTGGCCCGGCAACGTGCGGGAGCTGGAAAACGTGGTGCAACGGGCCCTCATTCTCCGAACCGGTGACAGGATCACCGCGGCCGAAATCCAGTTCGAGGCCATCGCTCCGAGTAAAAATCGCGACGACCGGGAGGAGGGGCAGAAGGTGCTGCCGGAACGGCTGGAGGAGGACCTGCGCCAGCGCGAGGCCGACATCATCCTCTCGGCGCTGGAGGCGGGCGGCAGCCGGGTGGAGGTGGCCAGGAAACTGGGAATCAGCCCCCGGACGCTCCGGTACAAGCTGGCCAAGCTGCGCGAGGCGGGAATCCGGATTCCCGCCTGACGGATGGTTGGCATGAATAGTGCAGCTGTCCCGGGGAAGAGACGGTTTGCCGTCGCCAACGGGTGAGAACACGGAGAAGCCGAAATGAGCAACGTTGACGTCAACCAGCTTTTGCACCAGATGCGGCAAATGGCTGCCGCTGCCGACGGCGGCGGCATGCGCACGCGGGCCGCCCCGGAAGAGGGAAGCGGTGTGGCCTTCGAACGGATCCTAGGCGATTCCATACGCAAGGTGAATGAACTGCAGCAGAACGCCACCGCCATGGCCACCGCTTTCGAGAAAGGGGATCCCAACGTGGACCTGGCCGAAGTGATGGTCGAGCTGCAGAAGGCGAGTGTCTCCTTCACGGCCATGGTGGAGGTGCGCAACAAGCTGCTCACCGCCTACCAGGACGTGATGAACATGCAGGTGTAACCGGGTAGGGAGGGAAGATGGCACTGGTCAAGACCGAGGATCTCGTTGCGCAGGTACAGGGCTTCGGCGCACTGCCCGTGGTGAAACAGCTGGGGCTGATGGTGGCGCTGGCGGCCACCATAGCGCTTGGCGTGGCCGTGGTGCTCTGGTCACAAACCCCCAATTACAGCCTGCTCTACGCCAATCTTTCCGCGCAGGACCTTGCAGGGGTCGCCACCTCTCTCGACGATGCCGGAATCCCCTACAAGGTGGAGCACGGCAGCGGTTCCATTCTGGTGCCTTCGAGCAAGGTGCACGACCTGCGCCTGCGCCTGGCCGCCCAGGGACTGCCGCAGAGCAACGAGGTCGGCTTCGAGCTCATGGAGAAGGAGAGCGGCTTCGGCACCAGCCGCTTTCTCGAGCGGGCCCGCTACCAGCGGGCGCTGGAAGGGGAGTTGGCCAAGTCCATCAACAGCCTCAGCAGCGTGGAGAGCGCACGCGTCCACCTGGCCATTCCCAAGAAGTCGGTGTTCCTGCGGGAGCGTGCCAAGCCCAGCGCCTCGGTGTTGGTGAGGTTGCGCCCCGGCGGCACGCTGAATGAAACCCAGGTGGCCGGCATCGTGCACCTGCTGGCGGCCAGCGTGCCGGGCCTCGAGCCCGAGGCGGTCACCGTGGTGGACCAGCGGGGACGCCTGCTCAGCGACACCCAGACCCAGAGAGAGCTGGCGCTCAACGCCAGCCAGTTCGAGTACAACCGGCGCCTGGAAGAGGAGTACACCAAGCGCATCCTCGAGATCCTCTCGCCCATCGTGGGAGCCGCCGGGGTGCGCGCGCAGGTGACCGCCGACCTGGACTTCACCGTGATGGAAGAGACGCGGGAGATCTACAAGCCCGACCAGGCAGCGGTACGCAGCGAGCGGATCAAGGAACAACAGACCACCGACGGTGAACCCGAAGGCGTTCCGGGTGCGTTGAGTAACCAGCCCCCGAGGCGCGGCAGTCTCAATACCACGGAGGTCGGGCGGAAGAATCTCAACAAGCTGTCCAAGGAGGTGGTGCGCAACTACGAAGTGGATCGCGCCATCAGCCACAGCAAGTATGCACCGGGGCGCATCAAGCGGCTCTCTATCGCCGTGGTGCTCGACTACAGGAAACAGCTGGATGAGAAGGGCAACGTGCAGCAGAGCCCGCTCGAACAGGCCGAGCTCGAGCGCATCACGGAACTGGTCAAGAAGGCGGTGGGCTTCGATGCCGCCCGCAACGACAGCATCAACGTGATCAACATCCCCTTCCAGAACGATTCACCGGCGGAGGGCGAGGACGAAGGGATCCCGTTGTGGCAGCAGTCCTGGATCTGGGATCTCGCCAGGCCGCTGGCGGGAGCGCTGTTCGTACTGCTGCTGAGCCTGGGCGTGTTGCGCCCCATGCTCAAGAACCTGGCCGAGACCGGGCGGATCATCGAGAGCGAGACCAACGCCCAGCGGCTGCCCCAGGGGGCGGGCGCGGCGGCGGTGGCCGGACTGCCCGTGCCCGAGGAACAGCCCGGGGCCGGGGCCGAGGCCGCCCGGGCCGCTGCAACTGCCACTGCCGCTGCCGCAGGCGGCGGAGCGGCGGAGCCGTCGGCTGCCGCGCAGCAGGTCCAGGAGGGCGCGGCCGCGAACCTCTCCGGCGTGGACATCGCCGTGGCCCGGTCGCTGGTGCAGCAGGATCCCAAGCGGGTGGCCCAAGTGGTGAAGACGTGGGTGGCGGCCGATGAGTGAGAACGGAAGGGAACTGGCGGGCGTGGAGAAGGCCGCCATCCTCATGATGAGCCTGGGAGAGAAGGAGGCGGCCTCCATTCTCCGGCACATGGAACCCAAGGAGGTGCAGCGGCTCGGGGAGACCATGGCGGCGCTCTCCAATGTCACCCGCGACAAGATCGAGGCGGTGCTGGAGAGTTTCGTCGAGGCGGTGGACGAGGAGACCTCGCTGGGCCTCGACGCCGAGGACTTCGTGCGCAACACGCTGGTGGAGGCCTTCGGCGTCGAGAAAGCGGCCGGCCTCATCGACAAGATCATCACCAAGCCCAACTCCAAGGGCATCGAGACCCTCAAGTGGCTCGACGCCCGGGCCATCGCCGAGATCTTCCGGCAGGAGCATCCCCAGATCGTCTCCATCGTCCTCTCCTACCTGGAGAACGACCAGGCCGCCGAGGTGCTCAAGCACTTCCCGCCCGAACGCCGCTCCGACATCGTGCTGCGCATCGCCACCCTCGACGGGGTCCAGCCCTGCGCGCTGGAGGAGCTGGACAGGATCCTCGAGCGCCAGTACTCGGGCTGTCTCGGCGTCACCAGCCCGGCCTGCGACGGCATCTCCATCGCCGCCAACATCCTCAATTTCCTGGATCCCGAGATCGAGTCCGAGATCACCGAGTTTCTCAAGGAGAACGACGCCGAGCTGGCGGAGAAGATCGAGAACAGCATGTTCATCTTCGAAAACCTGCTGGACGCCGACGACCGCGGCATCCAGGCGCTGTTGCGCGAGGTCTCCTCCGATACCCTGCTCATCGCCCTCAAGGGCGCCGACGAAGCGGTCAAGGAGAAGATCTTCCGCAACATGTCCCAGCGTGCCGCCGAAATGCTGCGTGACGACCTGGAGGCCAAGGGGCCGGTGCGCCTGAGCGAGGTGGAGGAGGCGCAGAAGGAGATCCTGGCCATCGCCAAGCGCATGGCCGACGCCGGCGAGATCGCGCTGGGAGGCAAGGGCGGCGATGAGTTCGTCTGATCCGCGTTCCGCGGCGGAGGATGCCGGAGAGGTGCTTCCGTGGCGGGCCCCGTCGCTGGGCGGGCAGGAGGAGCCGGACGGCGCCATGCCTCTGCCCACCGCGGAGGAGATCGAGGCGATCCAGCGCCAGGCCTGGAACGAGGGCTATGAACAGGGACGCCAGGAGGGGCTGCAGGCGGCGGAACGGGAGAGCGCCGAGCGCATCCGGGCGCTGGACCGCATGCTGCAGGAGATGGCACGCCCGCTGGACGAACTGGACGAACGGGTCGAGGAGGAGCTGGTGGCCCTGGCCATGGCCGTGGCGCGGCAGCTCATCCGCAGGGAGGTGAAGACGGACCCGGGCCAGATCATCGGCGTGATCCGCGAGGGAATCCGGTTGCTCCCGGTGGCGGCCGGCAACGTCAGGCTGGAACTGCACCCGGAGGATGCAGCGCTGGTGCGTGAACTGCTGAACCTGGGAGAGGGGGAAGAGCGCAGCTGGCACATCCACGAGGATCCCACGCTCACCCGGGGCGGCTGTCGCATCTCCAACGCCACCTCCCGCATCGACGCCACCCTCGAGAACCGCATCAACCAGGTGGTGGCGGCCGTGCTCGGCGGTGAGCGCGTGGAGGACCAGTCGTGAACCGGACGGCTGTTGCCGGCATGCACCGGCACGATGTCTGGCTGAAACGGCTGGAGAAGTACCGGCGTCGCGCCCGGCGGCCCGTGCCCATGGTGGTGGAGGGCCAGGTCACGCGGGTGGTGGGGCTGACCATCGAGGCGGTGGGTGTGCAGGCGCCGGTGGGGGCGCGCTGCCTGGTGCACGCGCCGGGCAGCGTGATCGAGGCCGAGGTGGTGGGCTTTGCCGATGACCGCACCTTTCTCATGCCCATTGGCGATAGCCGGGGGCTCATGCCCGCCTCGCGCGTGGTGCCCGGAGAGGGCGCCTACGACGCCCTGGTGGGGGAGGAGCTGCTGGGCCGCGTCATCGACGCCACCGGCAAGCCGCTCGATACCCTGGGGCCCATCGCCTACAGCGCCCGCACACCGCTGCTCGGCCGGCCCATCAATCCCCTGGCCCGCTCTCCCATCGACACGCCCCTGGACGTGGGCGTCGCCGCCATCAATGCGCTGCTTACCGTGGGCCGCGGCCAGCGCATCGGGCTCTTCGCCGGCAGCGGCGTCGGCAAGAGTGTGCTGCTCGGCATGATGACCCGCTACACCGATGCCGACGTGGTGGTGGTGGGGCTCATCGGTGAGCGGGGACGGGAGGTGAAGGAGGTCGTGGAAAAGATCCTCGGGGAGGAGGGCAGGCGGCGGGCGGTGGTGGTGGCCAGCCCGGCCGACAATCCGCCCCTGCTGAGGATGCATGGCGCCTGGCTGGCCACCGCCATCGCCGAGTACTACCGCGACCGGGGCAAGCACGTCCTGCTGCTGATGGACTCTCTCACCCGTTTCGCCCAGGCGCAGCGTGAAATTGCGCTGGCCATCGGCGAGCCGCCGGCCACCAAGGGGTACCCGCCCTCGGTCTTCGCGCGCCTGCCCCAGCTGGTGGAGCGGGCCGGGAACGGCGGGGAGCGGGGCGGTTCCATCAGCGCCTTCTACACGGTGCTGGCCGAAGGCGACGACCAGAACGATCCGGTGGTCGACTCCGCGCGCGCCATCCTGGACGGGCACGTGGTGCTGTCGAGGGAACTGGCGGAAGGGGGGCACTACCCGGCCATCGACATCGAGGCGTCGGTGAGCCGGGTGATGAACGAGATCGTGGAGCCCGAACACCTGGAGGCGGCGCGCAGGTTCCGCCAGCTCTACTCCACCTACGAACGCAACCGCGACCTCATCAGCGTGGGCGCCTACCAGGCGGGCAGCGATCCCCGCGTGGACGAAGCCATTCGCTACCACCCCCTGCTGGTGCGGTTCCTGCAGCAGCCGGAAGGGGAAGCGCGCGACTTTGCGCGCAGCCTGGCGCAGCTGCGGGAGCTGATGAGCGGTGAACAGGAAGTGGAGAACAGCGCATGAAGAGACGGAATTCCCTCCAGTCGGTGGCCCAGGTGACCCAGGAGAGGGAACGGGCCGCGGCCCGCGACCTGGGCGAGAAGCGGCGTTTTCTCGATGACCAGGAGCGGCGGATGGCGGAGCTTCGCGAATACCGCAGCTACTACCTGGAGCGCCTGCGCGAGGTGGGTGGCCAGGGTCTCGGGATCCAGCAGCTCAACGAGTACCGCACCTTCCTGGCCCGCCTGGACCAGGCCATCGCCCAGCAGCAGCAGGCCATAGAGAGCTGTCGCAGGGCCTTCGGCGAGAGCCACGCCGCCTGGCTCGAGCGCAGGAAGGAACTCAAGGCCATCGACAAGCTCCTGGAGCGGCGTGCGCGGGAGGCGGAACGCCGTTTCAGGCGCCGCGAGCAGGCGGAGTGCGACGACCATGCGGGTCGCAACGCGGGCCGGTTCGGCGGGTGGCGATGAGGAAGTGGCGCGGAAATTGCTGGTCTCACTTTGCAAGTTTCTCCCGGGGGTACCCCGGCAACGGTTCAGCGGCCTCAGGGCCGGCCAGTGCAACGGAGTCTTGAATGCCATTCAGCCTGTCGATCACGCTCTTCCCCTCCCTTGCCGGTGACGGTGGCAGCGGAAAGGGCGAGGCGCCCCTTTCGGTGCCCGGAGAAGGGGAAGGGGGGCAGGCGGGGAGCCCTTTCGGAAGCTTCCTGCAGGAGATGGTGGTGGAGCCCGGAACGGGCAGGGAGCCGGCGGTGGAGGGCGCTCCCTTGCCGCCTGCCGGCAATTTCCTGCCGCCGGTTCTCCCTGCCGGGGACGAGACCGAAGCCGGTTCGCTCCCCGGGGTGGAAAGCGGTGCCATGCCCGGTGAACCCGTTGGGGAAGAGGCTACGGCAAAGAGCGACGGACCGACGGAAGTGGCCGTGCATATGCTCCCGGCGGGAGCCGCCGGCGAGCCGTTGCCGGAACCGCCCATGTCTGCCTCGCCGCCCGTCGCGGTGGCGGAGGCCGGGATGCCCGGGCGGGGAGAAACCCGATCGGTCGAGGGGAAGAGAGCCGGCCGGGTGGTGCCCCCCGCTTCCGGTGACAGGCCGGGCGGCTTTTCCCCGGCCGGGAGGTCCGACGCGGCTCCGCGGGACCCCCGGGAGGAGGTGACCGATCCTCTCCCGGGATCACGGGAGGCCGTGCACTTCCGGGTCCGTCCGGCGCCCGTGGCGGAAGGAGGGGATGAGATCGCCCATCCGGCTCCGGTGCGTGGTGAAAGAGAGCCCGGTGTGCAACCCGGGCAGGCCGGTGTCGGATTCCCGAAGATGGCCGTATCCAATCCCGCCGGTGCCCCGAAGGTCGCTGAGCCCGTCGGGGAGACCGTCCCCGGCGTCCTCTTCCAGGGTGAGGGGCGGCAGCCGGCAAGGCTCGCTGCCGAAGGGGAATGGGCTCCGCCGGGCATCGCCGGTGCAACGGCATCCTCCGGCAGGCCGCAGGAACCCCCTTCGCGCTCCGGTGGGGAAGAAAGGGCCCGGCGCCCCGTGGGGGAGAATTCGGGGCGAGCGGCGCATCCTCCGGCGGGTTCCCCGGTGGAACGTCCGGCGCCGCGTGACGGGGCTCCCGGAATCCCCGGAGTATCCTTCCGGGGTCCGCCGCAGCCGGCCGTGACGGAAGCCCCGGGGGACGGGCAGGTGCAGGGGATGGCGCTTCCCGAAGAGAAGCGGGGTGTCCCGCCACGGGTGCAACCGGCCCCCTTCCCTCCGCCGGCCGAGGAGGCGGATGCGCGGCAGATCTTCCCACCGCCGGCGGCAGGC
Organism: Sedimenticola sp.; assembly: GCA_027038775.1. GTDB lineage: Bacteria > Pseudomonadota > Gammaproteobacteria > Chromatiales > Chromatiaceae > Thiolapillus. The sequence continues at coordinate 10,769 of JALWGP010000302.1, forward strand.
CCTGAACGGCGGGTGGTCCAGGTGGAGGAGGGAACCGTCGCCCACCGCGTTGCTGCTCCCGACCCGGAAATGGCCCCGGACCGGGCCCAGGAGCTCGAGCCCCTTTCCCGGGACTCCGGCCTGCGATTGCATTCCGACGTGCCTCGCGGGGGTTCCCAGCCGCAGCCCGCCCCCTCCGCGGCTGCCGCTGAAACGCCGGCCGGGCCCCGGATCGAATCTCCGCCCGGACACCGGGCGTGGGAGGAGAGCATGGCCCGCCATGCACTGAAGATGGCGGGCGAGGGCGTTTCCAGGGCCACCCTGCACCTCAACCCGGCCAGCCTGGGAACCCTGGAGGTTCAGGTGACCACGGAAGGGGACGAGGCGCGCATCCAGTTCCACAGCCAGCATACGCTGGTGCGGGATGCCGTGGAGGCGGCCCTGCCCCGCCTGCGCGAGATGTTCCATGGCAGCGGCCTGAACCTGGTGGAGGTGGAAGTCTCCCGCCACGGGAGCTTTGCGACCGGTGGCCAGGCCGGCAGCGGCCAGGCGAACGCGGGGAGTAGTGAGCAAGGCTCCCCCCGGGCCTCCGGCCGCCTGGAGGATGAGCCCGCGGAGGAGATGCGGACGGTGGCCGGAGCTGTCCCGGCCTCCGGCACGGGCCGTCTCGACTGCTACGCCTGATCCTTTCCCCGGGCAGGCGTCAATCTTTCGCCATCCTGCCTGCCGTATTTCCGACAGATCTTCGTCCTCTCTTCGGAAGGAATTTCAACACGTTGATAACAGAAGAAAAAAATGACTCCATTCCATTGGCATGGGTTCTGCATGAAGCTGGCCGAATCGTCGAAAAGGAAGTGGAGTTATGGCCAAGAAAGAGAAAGAAGATCTCGATCTGGACGTGGAGGGTGGCAAGAAGCCTTCCAAACTGAAGCTGATCATCCTCATCCTGGTGGTGGGTCTGCTCTTCGCCGGCCTGGGTGGCGCGGGTGCCTGGTACTTCATGGGTATGCCCAACCCCTTTGCACAGCAGGCCGACGAGGGCGGCGACGAGGTTGCCGACGACGGGGAGGATGAGGAGAAGCCCAAGAAAAAGAAGAAGAAACGGGAGGAAGGCCCGCCCCTGTTCAGCGAACTCGACCCCGACTTCGTCATCAGCTTCAAGGACCAGCGCAAGGCCCGCTTCATGCAGCTGCGGGTGAAGCTGATGTCCAGGGATCCCGAGATCATCGAAGTGGTCGACCAGTACAAGCCCATCCTGCGAAACAATCTCCTGCTGCTGTTCAGCAGCCAGAAGTTCGAGGACGTGGTGACCCGGGAGGGCAAGGAGAAGCTGCTTCAGCTGGCCCTCGAGGAGGTGAATCGCACCCTCGACCAGGAAGCCGGCTCGGACGGCGTGGAGGCGGTCTACTTCACCAGCTTCGTGGCCCAGTAGTGTCATGGCGGACAAGAGCGTACTTTCCCAGGACGAGATCGACGCGCTGCTCCATGGCGTGGAGGAGGGCAGCCTGCCGGCGGGGAGCGGAGCCTTCGAACCGGAGGGCGAGGTGGTGCCCTTCGACTTCAAGGACCAGGAGCATCTCTCCCGCAACCAGTTTCCACAGCTGGAGATCATCAACCAGCGGTTTCTGCGCGACTTCGACAGCAGCCTCTACCGCATGTTCAAGCATGCCGTGGAGGTGGAGGCGGAGCCCGTGCAGCTCAGCAAGTACGGTGAGTACATCGACAGCGTCGAGACGCCGTCCGCCATCAATCTCGTCCAGGTCCACCCGCTCAATGGTTCGGCGCTGCTGGTGATGGACCAGCTCCTGGTCTTCCTCGCGGTGGACAACTATTTCGGTGGGGGTGGCCGTATCCACCAGGATCCCGACAAGAGCGAATTCACCCCCACGGAGACCCGCATCATCCAGATGCTGATGGATCTCGTGTTCAGGGATCTCGGCAAGGCCTGGGAACCGGTGGCGGAGCTCCGCTTCGAGTACCTCAAGTCCGAGGTCAACCCCCGCTTCACCAACATTCTCACCTCTTCCGAGGTGGTGGTGATCAGCCGTTTCCGGATCCGGCTCAACGGTGGAGAGGGCCAGATGCAGCTGGTGCTGCCGCTGACCATGCTCGAGCCGGTTCGGGAACAGCTCGAGACCGGACTGGTGGACAGCGGGCTGGTGGACGATGCGCAGTGGCTGGCCTGCCTGCGGCGGGAGATCCTGAAGGCCAGGGTGGAGCTGAGCAGCACGCTGGTGGAGATCCCCATGACGCTGCGCGAAGTGTTGCACATGGCGCCGGGGGATCTCATTCCCGTGGAGCTGTCCGAGAAGGTGGTGGTGCGGGCGGCCGGGGTCCCTGTGCTGCAGGGCGAGTTCGGCGTGGTGAAGGGCAGGAACGGGGTGAAGATCGACGATCCCCTGGATTCCGGACAGATCGAGTTGCATTGAGCAGACAGAGGAACCATTCATGAACGACCAAGTGGCAGACAACGAGGCGGTCGAGGGCCTCTCCGGGGAGACGGTGGCCGGCCAGGCGGCGGTGGACGAGGCGGAGACCGCGGCTGCCGGTGCGGGCGGCAATGGCGAGGCCCCGTCGGAGCAGCAGGCGGAAAGCGCCCGGTTCAACGACCTGGACGAGGAGGCGGCGGCCAGGGTCGAGCCCAGCCTGGACGTGATCCTCAATATCCCGGTGACGCTCTCCATGGAGGTGGGTCGCACCCAGATGACCATCCGCGAACTGATGGAGCTCAAGCGCGGATCGGTGGTCAAGTTCGACCGGCTGGCCGGCGAGCCCATGGACGTGCTGGTCAACGGCACCCTGGTGGCGCACGGTGAGGTGGTGGTGGTGAACGACAAGTTCGGCATCCGCCTCATCGACGTGATCAGCCCCGCCGAGCGGGTGAGGAAACTGCGCTGATGCGCCGCCTGCCGCGACAGCTCCCGCTGCTGCCCCTCTTCCTGCCGGTGGCCGCCGCGGCTGCGGAGGAGGGGAGTGCGCCAAAGGTGGAATTCGGCGAGCAGCTCGCCCAGGTGATGGGCGGTCTGGCCCTGGTGCTGGTGTTGGTGGTGGTTCTGGCCTGGCTGGCCCGGCGCCTGAACCAGTCCCGTTTCACGGGCGCGGGCCGGCTCAGGCTGGTGGGCGGCCTCTCCCTGGGCACGCGGGAGCGGATCGTGGTGGTGGAGGTGGAGGACGTCCAGCTGGTGGTGGGCGTGGCGCCGGGGCGGGTGCAGACGCTGCACGTGCTGGCCCGGCCGTTGCAGGAACCGGCTCCCGACGAAGCGGATGGCGAAGGCTTTTCCGGACGCCTGGTCCGGCTCATGGGAAAGGAGGAGAAGCAGTGAGGCCCTGGCCGTTCCTGACGACCCTGCTGTTGCTGGCCTGGAGCCCGTCACTCCTGGCCCAGGGCGGTTTTGCCGCCCTCACCGTGACGCCGACGCCCGGTGGCGGGCAGACCTACAGCGTCACCATCCAGATCCTCCTCCTGATGACGGTGCTGAGCCTGCTGCCGGCGGCGCTCATCATGATGACCTCCTTCACCCGCATCATCGTGGTGCTGGCCATCCTGCGACAGGCGCTGGGCACGGCGCAGACGCCCTCCAACCAGATCCTGCTGGGGCTGGCGCTCTTTCTCTCCCTCTTCATCATGGCGCCGGTCTTCGAGAAGTCCTACGAAGAGGGGCTCAAGCCCTACCTGGACGAGCAGATCAGTGCCGAGGTGGCCCTGGAGCGGGCGGGGCAGCCCTTCCGGCAGTTCATGCTGGACCAGACCCGGGAGGAGGACCTGCTCATGTTCACCCGCATCTCGGGCCGTGACGGGCTCCCCTCCAGGGACGAAGTGCCCTTCTCGCTGCTGCTGCCCTCCTTCGTCACCAGCGAGCTCAAGACCGCCTTCCAGATCGGCTTTCTCATCTTCCTGCCCTTCCTGGTGATCGACTTGGTGGTGGCCAGCGTGCTCATGGCCATGGGCATGATGATGCTCTCGCCCATGATCATCTCGCTGCCCTTCAAGCTGATGCTCTTCGTGCTGGTGGACGGCTGGTCGCTGATCATGGGCACCCTGGCCTCCAGCTTCTACCTGTAGGGGGCGGCGATGACACCCGAAGCGGTCCTGGCCATCGGTGAAAGCGCCCTCACGGTGACCGTGCTGCTGGCGGCCCCGCTGCTGCTCAGCGCCCTGGCCGTGGGGCTGCTCATCGGCATGATCCAGGCCGCCACCCAGATCCAGGAGATGACCCTGAGCTTCATTCCCAAGCTCATCATCCTGGTGGTGGCATTGATGATCGCGGGCCCCTGGATGCTGCGGGTGATCACCGACTTCACCGTGCGGCTGTTCGAAAACATTCCCGATTTCATAGGAGGCTGAACCCCGTGCTCCAGTTTGCAGCCACGGAACTGACGGAGCTGGTGACCAGCCTGATGTGGCCGCTGCTCCGCGTCGGGGGACTCTTCATGACGGCGCCGGTGCTGGCCGCGCCCAGCCTGCCGGTACGAGTGAAGGTGCTGCTGGCGGTGCTCATCGCCTGGCTGCTGCTGCCGGTGCTGCCGCCCATGCCCGCGGTGGACCCCATCAGCGGCGAGGCGCTGCTCATCGGCGTGCACCAGCTGCTCATCGGGCTGGCCATGGGGTTCATCCTGCAGCTGGTGTTCGCCGTCTTCGTCATCGGCGGGCAGAGCATCGCCATGGCCATGGGGCTGGGATTCGCCTCGGCCGTGGACCCCCAGAACGGGGTCCAGGTTCCGGTGGTGAGCCAGGCCTTCCTCATCATGGTGACCCTGCTGTTCCTGGCCCTCAACGGCCATCTCCTGCTCATCGAACTGCTGGCCGACAGTTTCCGCCTGCTGCCGGTGGGCGTGATGCTGCCCGATGCGGGGCAGCTGTGGAAGATCGCCCTGTGGGGCAGCTACATGTTCGCGGGTGGCCTGCTGGTGGCGCTGCCGGCGGTGACCGGGCTGCTGCTGGTGAACATCGCCTTCGGCGTTGCCGCCAGGGCCGCGCCCCAGCTCAACATCTTTGCGGTGGGCTTTCCGGTGATGATCCTGGCCGGGTTCCTCCTGATGCTGATGGTGTTCCCGGGCCTGGGCGACCAGTTCGGCCGCATGATGCTGGACGCCTTCGGCCTGATCCGACAGCTGCTGGTGACCTGACATGGCGGAGAACTCCAGCGCAGAAGAACGCACGGAACAGCCTACCCCGAAACGGCTCAAGGAGGCGAAGGAGAAGGGGCAGGTCCCCCGCTCGCGGGAGCTCAACACCCTGGCGGTTCTGCTGGCTTCCGCCGCGGCCCTGCTGCTGCTGGGAGAGCACATGATCGGGAGCCTGCTCGGCATCATGCGTCACGGTTTCAGCCTGGAGCGGGGGGCGGTGACGGACCCGGCCCGGCTCACGGGTTTCCTGGCCGGCAGCGTGGGCGAGGGACTGCTGGCCATCGCCCCCCTGCTGGGATTGCTGCTGGTGGTGGCGGCGCTCTCGCCCCTGGCCCTGGGCGGCTGGACCTTCAGCACCAAGGCCGTCGCCTTCAAGCTGGAGAAGCTCGATCCCATCAAGGGCATGGGGCGGATCTTCTCTCTCAAGGGGCTCATGGAGCTGGGCAAGACCCTGGCCAAGTTCCTGCTGGTGGCGGTGGCCTCGGCGATGATCCTCTGGTCCCAGGTGGGTGAGCTCCAGTCGCTCACCCAGGAACCGGTGAACCGGGCGCTGGCGCATGCCGGCACCATCTGTCTGTGGGCCTTCCTGCTCATCAGCTCGGTGCTGGTGCTGGTGGCGGCGGTGGACGTGCCCTTCCAGCTGTGGCAGCACAACAAGCAGCTCAGGATGACCCACAAGGAGATCAAGGACGAGCACAAGGAGACCGAGGGCAGTCCCGAGGTGAAGGGGCGCATCCGCGCCATCCAGCGCGAGATGGCCCAGCGGCGCATGATGCAGGAGGTGCCCACCGCTGACGTGGTGGTCACCAACCCCACCCATTACGCGGTGGCCCTGCGCTACGAGCGGGAAGGGGACGGCGCGCCCAGGGTGGTGGCCAAGGGAGCCGACCTCATCGCGCAGCAGATCCGCACCATCGCCGAGGCGCATGGGGTCGCCGTGGTCTCCGCGCCGCCGCTGGCCCGTGCGCTCTACGCACTGGTGGAGATCGACCAGGAGATCCCTGCCGAGCTCTACGTGGCGGTGGCCCACGTCCTTGCCTACGTCTACCAGCTGGACGCGGCCACGGCCCAGGGCCGGGAGCCGCCGCAGCCGCCGCAGGACCTGCCGGTGCCGGAGGCGTTCAGATGAGGACCCCCGGGGCGGCAGGGGCCGTGACCGTGAAACGCAAACCAACCGGGAGCGCGAGATGGAGAAAGTAAATTTCAGGGAGCTGGCCAGGAACCTGCACCGCATGGGGCTGGGCACGCCCCTGCTGCTCATCGTCATGTTGGGCATGATGGTGCTGCCGTTGCCGCCCATGGCGCTGGACACCCTCTTCACTTTCAACATCGCCATCTCGCTCATGGTGCTGCTGGTGGTGCTCTACACCCGGCGGCCGCTGGATTTCGCCGTCTTTCCCACGGTGCTGCTGGTGGCCACGCTGCTGCGCCTGGCGCTCAACGTCGCCTCCACCCGGGTGGTGCTGCTGGAGGGCCACAACGGCACCGATGCCGCTGGCCGGGTGATCCAGGCCTTCGGCGAGTTCGTGGTGGGCGGCAACTACGCCGTCGGTTTCATCATCTTCGCCATCATCACCATCATCAACTTCGTGGTGGTCACCAAGGGCGCCGGGCGGGTCTCGGAGGTGAGCGCCAGGTTCACCCTGGACGCCATGCCGGGCAAGCAGATGGCGGTGGACGCCGACCTCAACGCCGGGCTCATCAGCCAGGACGAGGCGCGCCGCCGGCGCGAGGAGATCGCCAGCGAGGCCGATTTCTACGGTTCCATGGACGGCGCCAGCAAGTTCGTTCGGGGCGACGCCATTGCCGGCATCCTGATCCTGGTGATCAACGTGGTGGGCGGGCTCTTCGTGGGCATGGTGCAGCACGATCTGGACTTTTCCCACGCGGCGCACAACTACACCCTGCTCACCATCGGCGACGGCCTGGTGGCGCAGATCCCCTCGCTGGTGCTCTCCACCGCCGCCGCCATCATCGTCACCCGGGCCACCACGGCGCGGGACATGGGGGACCAGATCCTTAGCCAGCTGCTGGGCAGCCCCAAGGCGCTGGTCGTCACCGCGGCCATTCTCGGCGTGCTGGGCACGGTTCCCGGCATGCCGAACCTGGTCTTCCTGCTGCTGGCCGCGCTTCTCGGCGGCGGCGCCTGGTGGCTCCACCGCAGTCGCGTGAAGGCGGAACAGGAGGCCGCGGGCGAAGAGGCCACAGAGGCGGAGCCCGAGGAGCGGGAGAAGGAGCTGAGCTGGGAAGAGGTGACCCAGGTGGACACCCTGGGGCTGGAGGTGGGCTACCGCCTCATCCCGCTGCTGGACAAGGCACAGGGCGGCCAGCTCATGGGGCGGATCAAGGGCATCCGGCGCAAGCTCTCCCGGGAGCTGGGCTTCCTGATCCCGCCGGTTCACATTCGTGACAACCTGGAGCTCTCCCCGGATGCCTACCGCATCACCCTGCTGGGCGTGCCCATTGGCGAGGCCGAGATCCACCCCGACCGGGAGCTGGCCATCAACCCGGGACAGGTCTACGGCAAGGTCAAGGGGATCGAGACCCGGGATCCCGCCTTCGGCCTCGAGGCGGTCTGGATCGAACCGGGGCAGCGGGACGAGGCGCAGGCGCTGGGCTACACCGTGGTGGATGCCAGCACCGTCATCGCCACCCACCTGAGCCACCTGCTGCAGCAGCACGCCCATGAACTGCTGGGCTACGAGGAGGTGCAGCAGCTGCTCGACATCCTGGCCAAGACCTCGCCCAAGCTGGTGGAGGACCTGGTGCCCAAGACCCTGCCGCTGGGCACCGTGCTGAAGGTGCTGCAGAACCTGCTGAGCGAGGGCATTCCCATCCGTGACCTGCGCACCATCGCTGAAACTTTGGCGGAGCAGGGACGTGACAGCCAGAATGCCGACGTGTTGACGGCAGCGGTCCGTCGCGCGCTGTCCCGTCAGATTTACCAGCATATCAATGGGATGAAGGATGAACTTGAAGTAATTACTCTCGATCCGAACCTGGAACAGATATTGCTTCAGTCCGTGCAGGGACAAGAAGGCGGCATGGAGCCCGGGATCGTGGACAGGCTGATGAACGACATGAAAGAGCTCGCACAACGGGAAGAGATGGCCGGTCGTACGCCGGTGCTCCTGGTGAGCCCCATGATCCGCAACCTGCTCTCCCGGCTGCTGCGCAGCGTCATCCCCACGCTTCATGTACTGGCCTACGACGAGGTTCCCGACAACCGGCAGGTGAAGGTGATCTCTTCCGCCGGCGGACAGCTCGAACAGGCCGTGTAGGAGAAGGACAGAGCCGATGAAAATGAAACGCTATTTCGCACCCGACATGCGTCAGGCCATCCGCAAGGTGAGGGAAGACCAGGGACCGGATGCGGTCATCCTTTCCAACCGCAGGGTCAACGGCGGAGTGGAGATCATCGCCGCGGTGGACTACGATCAGGCCCTGGTGAACCGGGCCCTGGGGATCGGCGAGCAGAGCGCGGCCCGGCAGGAGCCGCTCTCCTCGCCCTTCGATTCGGCTCCGGCGGCAGCGGAACCGGAACCGGCGCCGGTACGGGGAGAGACCCGCCGGGCGGTCCCGCAGATGGACGGAGAGCGGGGAGAGACACCGGCCCAGATGGCCAAGATCGAGCGGGAGATCCGGGCGCTGAAGGAGATCCTCCAGTCTCCCCTGCTGCAGTTCGGCTGGGGAGAGATGCGCCGGGTCCAGCCGCTGCGGGCAAACCTGCTCAAGCGGCTCATGGCGCTGGGGCTGGTGCCCGACCTCGCCCGCGAGATCGCCGACCAGGCGCTGGTGGGCGGCCGGGCCGGGGATGGCTGGGCCGAGGCGCTCAAGCTGCTGGCCGGCATGCTCCCGGTCTCCACGGACGATCTGCTATCGGAGGGAGGGGTCGTCGCCCTGGTGGGTCCCACCGGCGTGGGCAAGACCACCACCGTGGCCAAGCTGGCGGCCCGGTTCGCCCTGCGGCACGGGCGGCGTCACGTGGCCCTGGTGACCACCGACAGCTACCGCATCGGCGCCCACGAGCAGCTGCGCACCTACGGCAGGATTCTCGGGATCCCGGTGCAGACCGCCGGCGACCGCGACGAGCTGCAGGCGGTGCTCAACCACGCCCGCGACCGCAAACTGGTGCTCATCGACACCGCCGGCGTGAGCCAGAGGGACGTTCATCTGATGGAGCGCCTCTCCACGCTCAGTATCGGCGACAAGCGCATCCGCAACTGCCTGGTGCTCTCCGCCACGGGGCAGACCGTGCTGCAGCGCGAGGTGATCCGCAGCTTCCAGAAGGCGGGGCTGCACAACTGCATTCTGACCAAGATCGACGAAGCGGGCAGCCTGGGCGGGGTGCTCTCCGTCCTCGTCGAGCACCAGCTGCCCGCCGCCTTCGTGGGTGACGGCCAGCAGGTGCCGGACGATCTCCATCCCGCACGGGCGGAGAAGCTGGTGCAGCACGCCGTGACCCTGATGCAGCGGATGGAGCAGATGCCGGAGGAGGAGACCCTGGCATTCAATTTCGGAGGATTGTTGGCAAATGCTCATGCATGAAGCGAATGTGGATCAGGCAACGGGACTGCGACGGATGGGATCTCCAAGACCGGTGAAGGTGGTGGCCGTCAGTGGCGGCAAGGGCGGTGTAGGCAAGACCAACGTTTCGGTCAACCTGGCGGTGGCCCTGGACGGCCTGGGCAGGAAGGTGATGCTGCTGGACGCCGATTTCGGCCTGGCCAACGTGGACGTGCTGCTGGGGCTGAGCCCGGAGTACGACCTCTCCCACCTCATCAACGGCGAACGCAACCTGGAGGAGATCATCGTCGACGGCCCCGGGGAGCTGCGCATCATTCCCGCCTCTTCCGGTATCGGCCGCATGGCCTCTCTCTCGCCTGCCGAACATGCAGGCGTGATCCGTGCCTTCAGCGAGCTGAGCTACGACCTGGACGTGCTCATCGTCGACACGGCGGCGGGCATCTCGGAAGGGGTGGTCAGTTTCTGTCGCGCCTCCCAGGAGGTGATCGTGGTGGTGTGCGACGAGCCGGCCTCCATCACCGACGCCTATGCCTTCATGAAGGTGATGAACCGCGAATACGGCATGGACCGCTTCCACGTCCTGGCCAACATGGCCCACTCGGTGCGCGAGGGGCACGAGCTGTACCTCAAGCTCTCGCGCGCCGCCGAGCGTTTTCTCGATGTGACCCCCACCTACCTGGGCGCCATTCCCCACGATGAGCGCCTGCGCAAGGCGGTACAGAAACAGCAGGCGGTGGTGACCGCCTATCCCAGCAGCCCCTCGGCCCTGGCGCTGAAGAAGATCGCGCGCAGCGTGGACGAGTGGCCACTGCCGAGGCAGCCGGGGGGACAACTGGAATTCTTCGTCGAACGCCTCATCGAGGCGGAGCGGGAATACGTGGAGGAGATGCCATGAACATGGCTGCCCGGTACACGGAAGCCGAAAAGCTGGACCACGAGCAGATGGTGGAGAAGCACGTGCCCCTGGTGAAACGGGTGGCCTACCACCTGATGGGTCGCATGCCCTCCTGCGTGCAGCTGGACGACCTCATCCAGGCGGGTATGGTGGGCCTGCTGGAGGCGATCAACAACTACGACGGCAGCAAGGGGGCCAGTTTCGAGACCTATGCCCGCATCCGTATCCAGGGGGCCATGATCGACGAGGTGCGCCGCGGCGACTGGACACCCCGCTCGGTCTACCGCAAGGCGCGGCAGCTGGCCGAAGCGGTCCACGCGGTGGAGAACCGCGTGGGTCGCGAGGCGCAGGCCGAAGAGGTGGCGCAGGAACTCGGCATGAGCCTGGACGAGTACAACAGCATCCTGCGGGACACGGCCGGGTGCCACGTGCTCAGTTACGACGAGCTCAACGGCGATGCGTGGAACTCCGATCCCGCCGTCAACGCGGAAGAGAAGGGACCCCTGCCGGAGCTGCAGAAGCTCCGCTTCAAGGAGAGCCTGGCCGAGGCCATCGCCGCGCTGCCCGAGCGGGAGAGGCTGGTGATGTCGCTCTACTACGACGACGAGTTCAACCTGCGGGAGATCGGCGAGATCCTGGGCGTGAGCGAAGCCCGGGTCTGCCAGATCCACGGCCAGGCGCTGAACCGGTTGCGCGCGCGCATGCACGACTGGATCAGTGGAGACTAGGAGAACCCCATGGCGCCGGAGAACCGCATCGACAAGCTGCTGCCGGTCTGGCCCACGGCGCCGTTGAAGGAGTTTCGCGGGCGGGGGGTGAAGAAGCCGCCGGCGGGGACGGCCGCCGGGGAGGAGGAGAAGCAGCGGAAGGGACGCCCCGAGCAGCGGTCCCCGGAGGGACCGGATGAAGAGGGACACATCGATCTCTACGCCTGAACTGATGGAGAAAAGTCACATGGCCGGACAGGAACAGCCGATGGAAGGGGAGCGTGCCGCGCAGATCAGCGACGACCTGGTGGCGCGCATGGAGCGGGCGGAGCGGCAGATGGAAGCCCGGAAAGAACCACAGCAGCGCGGTGATGCCCCGGCCGGCGCGGATTTCGCTTCCATCCTGGACGCCATTCCCGGCGATGACCTCGACTCCCTCTCCCAGGCCTTTGCTGCGCCACCTCCCCCGGACCGGGAGGAAGTGGTGAAAAGGGACCGCAACCTCAGTGACGTGATCGAGCACATCCGCGACGAGGGCCCTGCGGAAGTGGAGACCGCGGATCTCGCGGAGGATGTGCTGGAGCTCAGCTCCGCGGCCGAAGCGGAGAGCAGCGGGAAGGAGACGGATGAAAAACCGGTGGTGGAGCCGGCTCCCGTGGTGACGAAGAATCCCGAACCGGTTCCGGAAACGCTTCGCGTCGGCGGCGGTTCCGCCCGCCGCAACGGTTTCCAGTCGGTGGTGAACCTGGTGCTGCTGGGTGCAGTGGCGGTGCTGGGGTTTCTTCAGTACCAGCAGATGCAGGCGGAAACGCGGCTGCAGGCACAGCTGGAGGAGACCCGGCAGATGCTGGGGGAGCTGGAGCGGCTGCAGGCGGGACTCGGTGAGCAGCTGGCCGGGCTCCGGGAGTCGGAGCAGCCGGAGGCCGGCGGGATCTCCAGGGAGGAGCTGGAACAGGCGCTCGAGGCGCAGCGCAGGCGTACCGATGAGCGTTTCGAGCTGGTGAACGCCATGCTGCTGCCCGTGCTGGCGGCCCCGGCCGAAACACACGCGGCGCCTCCCGGGCCCCGGGGGAAGGCAGAGCGGAAAGCTGCCGGAAAGTCCGTCGCGCAAGCCGGCGAGGGCCAGCGGAAGGCGGCGAGGCAGAGTCCTGGGCAGGCGACTCCCCGGAAGGGGTGGATGGTCGTCCTGCTCTCCTCCAGCAGCCGCGCGCAGGCGGAGAAGGCGCGCAGGCAGCTCGGGAAGCGGGTGGACAACCTCGAGATTCGCACCGCCAGGGTCAAGGGCAGGACCGTCTACCGGCTCGCCGTCTCGGGCTTCCCCTCCAGGAAGGCCGCACTGGAGTACCGCTCACGAATGTCCGGCCAGGCGGGTTTCGAGGGCGCCTGGGTCGGACGCGGCTGAGGTCAGTCCGTCTCTTCCGGCAGGCGTCGCTGCTGCGGTATCAGTTTCGCCGTCTTCACCGCGTTGTCCTGGATCTGCAATACCTCCACCGGGTAGCCGTTGATGAGCAGGCTGGTGCCCGGTTCGGGAATGCTCTCCAGCTGTTCGAGGATCAGGCCGTTGAAGGTGCGCGGGCCATCCGTGGGCAGCTCCCAGCCGAAGGTCTTCACCAGGTCGCGTACGTTGGCACCACCGCTGACCAGGTAGCTGCCGTCCTCCTGGGGAATCACGTCGGAGATGCGGTCGGTGGGATCGCTGGTGAACTCTCCCACGATCTGCTCCAGCAGGTCGCTCATGGTCACCAGGCCAAGTACGTCGCCGTATTCGTCCACCACCAGCCCCACGCGCCGCTTGGCCTTCTGGAAGTTGAGCAGCTGGGTGTTGAGCGGCGTGCCTTCCGGGATGTAGTAGGGCTCCTGGATCAGCGACTCCAGTTTGTCCGGCGTGAGCTCGCCCGCCATCAGCGCCTGCATCAGGTGACGCGCATGGATGAAGCCCACCACGTGGTCGATGCTGCCGCGGTAGACCAGGGCCTGGGTGTAGGGCATCTCCAGCAGGTCTTCCACCAGCTCGTCCCAGGGCTCCTCCAGGTCGATACCGTCGATCTCCTGGCGGGGAATCATGATGTCCTCCACCGTCGCCTTCTCCAGGTCGAGGATGGCCAGCAGCATCTTCTGGTGACGGTGCGGGATGAGTGCGCCCGCCTCGTTGACGATGGTGCGCAGCTCCTCTTTGCTCAG
>JALWGP010000302.1:24194-27523 GCA_027038775.1 Sedimenticola sp.
CTGTTCGGGGTAGATGCGCAGCAGCTTCAGCAGGGTGTTGGCGAAAAAGTTCACCAGCGCCACCAGGGGATAGCTGATCTTCAGCAGGGGCACGTAGACCCAGGCGGCGGGGAAGGCGAGCCGTTCCGGGTGCAGGGCGGCCAGGGTCTTGGGTGCCACCTCCGAAAAGATGAGGATCACCAGGGTGAGCAGCCCGGCCGCCACCGGGATGGCGCCCTCGCCCCCCAGGCGGATGGCCAGCACCGTGGCCAGGGAGGAGGCGAGGATGTTGACGAAGTTGTTGCCCAGCAGAATGAGCCCGATGAGCCGATCGGGCCGCTGCAGCAGCTGCTCGGCCAGGCGCGCGGCCCGGTGCCCCTCCTCCGCCAGGTGGCGCAGGCGGTAGCGGTTGAGGGTCATCAGCGCGGTTTCGGAGCCGGAGAAGAAGGCCGAAAGGAGGATCAGGATGAAGAGGGCGCCGAACAGGCCGCCTATAGGGATGTCGTCCAATGGAGTGGGGTTGACGGTGAACCTTCGACCATTCTGTGGGCTCGTTCGGCTGGCTGTCAAGGCGAGTAGGAGCGGCGCCCCCGCCGCGAACATTTGAAATTCGGCCCGGGGCGGGCCTCCTGCATACCCAGGCACGACCGTCCGCTCACGGTCGAGGCGAGCGGCAGCCGCCGCGAACTACGGAATCAGCGCTGCCACCACCGGCCGCCCCTCGCCCAGCAGGATGTTGAAGGTGCGGCAGGCGGCGGCCGTGTCCATCACCTCGTGGCCGATGCCTGCCTCCATGAGCGGCGCCAGCAGGGCGGGGTGGGGAAAGTGCTGCCTGGCGCCCGTGCCGAAGAGCACCAGGTCGGGCCGGTGGCCGACGATGGCGGTCAGCATCTGCGGCGTGACCTCTTCCAGCGAAGCCGCCGGCCAGGACTCCACGGGCCGGCCCGGCACCAGCAGGATGCTCTCGCGCCACTCGGTCTCGCCCACCCGGATGAGCCCGGGCTCGTAGGCCTTGACGAGCCAGGGGCTCTCGATGAGGTCTGCGGTGAATTTCATGGGCTTGTCGGCGATTGAATTTTGAGGGTCGCTCCTGTACTTTACCCGTTTTGCCCGACTCGCGCTGCACCAGAGGTCTGTCCGTGTCCACGCCAGAAATGGAAGAGTTCCGCCGCATCAAGCGGCTGCCTCCCTATGTCTTCGCCATCGTCAACGAGCTGAAGGCAGAGGCGCGGGCGCGCGGCGAGGACATCATCGATTTCGGCATGGGCAATCCCGACCAGCCCACGCCGCAGCACATCGTGGACAAGCTGTGCGAGGCGGCCCAGCGCAAGGACACCCACCGCTACTCCATGTCCAAGGGCATTCCCCGCCTGCGCCGCGCCATGTGCAACTGGTACCGGGAGCGCTACGACGTGGAGCTGGATCCCGAGACCCAGTCCATCGTCACCATCGGCTCCAAGGAGGGCCTGGCCCACTTGGCGCTCGCCTGCCTGGGGCCGGGCGACTCGGTGCTGGTGCCCAATCCCGCCTATCCCATCCACCCCTGGGGCTTCGTCATCGCCGGCGCCGACGTGCGCCACGTGCCGCTCATCGAGGGGGTGGACTTCTTCGGTAAGCTGGAGGAGGCGATCAAGGACTCCTGGCCGCGGCCGAAGATGCTGGTGCTCAACTTTCCCGGCAATCCCACCACCCAGTGCGTGGAACTGGACTTCTTCGAGAAGGTGGTGGAGATCGCCCGGGAGCACAACATCTGGGTGATCCACGACCTGGCCTACGCCGACATCGTCTTCGACGGCTACAAGGCGCCCTCCATCCTCCAGGTGCCGGGGGCCCTGGACATCGCCGTGGAGTTCTTCTCGCTCTCCAAGAGCTACAACATGCCCGGCTGGCGCGTGGGCTTCATGAGCGGTAACGAGACCCTGGTGGCGGCGCTGGCGCGCATCAAGTCGTACCTCGACTACGGCATGTTCACCCCCATCCAGGTGGCGGCCATCACCGCCCTGGAAGGGCCCCAGGAGTGCGTGCGGGAGATCGCCGCCATGTACCAGTCGCGCCGCAACGTACTGTGCGACGGCCTCAACAACCTGGGCTGGAAGGTGGAGCGCCCCAAGGCCACCATGTTCGTTTGGGCGCCCATTCCTGAGCCCTACCGCGAGATGGGCTCGCTGGAATTCTCCAAGAAGCTGCTGAAGGAGGCCAAGGTGGCGGTCTCCCCGGGCATCGGCTTCGGCGAGTACGGCGACACCCACGTGCGCTTCGGGCTCATCGAGAACGAGCACCGCACCCGTCAGGCGATCCGCGGCATCCGCGAGATGTTCCGGCGGGACGGGGTGCTGTAGGTCGGACTTGGCTCCGACAGGATTTCCATCGAATGCGTCGGGTTGAAACCCGACCCACAACTCGGCAAACGCAGGAGAAGAAGAATTGGAACCGGTCAAAGTAGGACTGCTGGGCCTGGGAACCGTGGGCGGTGGCACCCTCAACGTGCTGTACCGCAACGCCGTGGAGATCAGCCGCCGTGCCGGCCGTGACATCCGCGTGGTGCATGCCGCGGCGCGCGAGTACGATCCCGCGGGTCTCGAGGGACTGGAGCAGGTGCGCGTCACCGACGACGCCTTCGAGGTGGTGAACGACCCCGAGGTGGACATCGTGGTGGAGCTCATCGGCGGCTACTCCCCCGCCCGGGAGCTGGTGCTGCAGGCCATCGACAACGGCAAGCACGTGGTCACCGCCAACAAGGCGCTCATCGCCCTCCACGGCAACGAGATCTTCGCCGCCGCCCAGGAGAAGGGGGTCACCGTGGCCTTCGAGGCGGCGGTGGCCGGCGGCATCCCCATCATCAAGGCGCTGCGCGAGGGACTGGCGGCCAACCACATCCAGTGGATCGCCGGCATCATCAACGGCACCGGCAACTTCATCCTCACCGAGATGCGCGACAAGGGGCGCGAGTTCGACGAGGTGCTGAAGGAGGCCCAGGCGCTGGGCTACGCCGAGGCCGACCCCACCTTCGACGTGGAGGGCATCGACGCCGCGCACAAGCTCACCATCCTCGCCTCGCTGGCCTTCGGCATCCCGCTCCAGTTCGACCGCTGCTACACCGAGGGCATCTCGAGGATCGAGCCCCAGGACGTGGCCTATGCCGAGGAGTTCGGCTACCGCATCAAGCACCTGGGGGTGACGCGCAAGACCGACAAGGGCATCGAGCTTCGGGTGCACCCCACCCTGATCCCCGAGCGGCGGCTCATCGCCAACGTGGACGGCGTGATGAACGCCGTGCTGGTGCAGGGCGACGCCGTGGGGCCCACCCTCTACTACGGCGCCGGCGCCGTAGTAGAGGGTGGGCCCCACGG
>JALWGP010000303.1 GCA_027038775.1 Sedimenticola sp.
AACCCTTAGCAAGGAGCAGGCCAAGCTGCTGGTGCGGGGTCAATGCCTTGAAATCCAAGGCGCAGGCAGGAGGTTGGTGAGAAAAGTGGCTGTTTTGTGGATCACATATCCTGCCAATTTGGCAGGTTCGTCGGCATGGGAACCGCCGGCGGGACCGCGGCCGGTCCCGCCGGCAGCCGGGGTGGCCCGGTTAGAGCCGTTCAATACAAGGAGTTACCCATCTTCAGGTTGGATATTTGGAAAACCTGACATTTGGTCAGGCAAGGGAATGGCTTGCCGACATGCAGTCAGTCCAGCAGGATCACATGTCCGTCCCTGTTGCGGATGGCGAGCTGGTGAAGCAGCCGGTGAGGCTGTTTCCGGGCGACGATACTGACCAGGTGGATCCGGAGCACTTTTCTGACTCGGCCCACCGCAGCGTTGGGCAGGCCACTGGCCTCCAGCCAGGCGGTGGCCACGGCTCGGGCCGCATCGGCATCCGCCAGGGGCAGGGGGACATTGGTCAGGGTGCGCACGCCCGGGCAAGGCTGCAACAGAGCCGCCCTCAGCCGGGGCGGAAACAGGAGCAAACTGCCGTCCTTCTCTTTGCGAACTGTCCAGCCTGCTTCTTTCAGCCGTTTCTGCAGGGCTTCATCCAGTGGAGCCTCGCCAGTGTCGGCCTGTGATGCAGGCTCCGGTGCAGCAGGGAACAGCAGCAGTGAGCCATCCTGGGTATAACGGGTCCTCCAGCCAGCGGCTTCCAGTTTCGCTTTCAGAGACTCCAGGGACCGGTTTTCGGTATCCTCCTGTCCGGCTCCGGGCTGGTGGGTGGGGGAACTCCCGGGAGCCGGTTGACTCCGGGGCGGAAAGAGCAGCAGGCTGCCATCGGCGGCCTGCGAGATTGTCCATCCCGCTTCCCCAAGCCGCTGCAATGCCGCTTCATCCAAAGGTGGCTTTGCGGTTGGTTCCTGGCGCGGGAACAGCAGCAGGCTGCCATCATCCATCTGTTCGACCTTCCATCCCGCTTCCCGCAGTGCCTGGGTGAGCCGGCTCATCCGGGATGGTTTTTCCGGTTCGTTCCCCGTGATGCTCCTTTTCGACTCCTCCATTTTGGGAACCGTTGGTGATGCGGGCCGCAAGATGATATCGCCATTGTCTCTCTGTTCCACCTGCCACCCGCGTTCCACCAACGTCTCACTGAAACTTGCCGAGGGCTCTTCCGCCTGCGCGGCCAAGGCAAAAAGAAACAGGGAAAGCGCTGCTGCGCCCAGGGGTCGCTTCAATGGAAAAATCATGACGGGCCTCCGAAGAAGGTGGGTTTGTTGGTCAGTGTGGGAGCCGCAGGCAAGAGATGGGCCAAACCGGCTCAACTCTCAGAAAGATGTAATCAAAGCGGGGAATTGTGGGGTTTCAGTCCCGGTATTTCAGGAGGAGCCATCAGGGCTGGACCTGACAAAATGTCAGACAACTGTGCAGGCATCGGCAGTAGAATGGTTTGGCGGAGCGGTCTCCGTGGTCCCTGTGGCAACAGTGCAAGGAGGAGCGGGGAATGCGCTGGTTCGGGAAGGGGCTCAACCGGAAATTCACGCTGGCCACCATCGCCGGCTTCGTGGCCAGTTCGGCCGTTTTTCTGGTGCTCTTCCTCACCTTCTACCAGAACGAACTGCAGCAGGAGCGGGCCCAGGCCTCCCGGGAGGTGAACCGGCTGCTGCAGACCTCGCTGGAGAACGCCATGCTCAAGCGGGACTTGGGCGGGCTCCTGTATATCATCCAAAAACTGGGTCAGCAGCCCAACATTCGTTTGGTGACCATTGCCAACCCACAGGGGGAGATCCGTTTTTCCAGTGGGAAGGGTCACATGGGGGAAAAGCTGACTCCACCGGTGTCGGCGATGGAGGGCGCCAAGACCTTGTTCCTGCGAGATGCACAAGGACAGGAGTTGCTACGCAGCATCAATCCAGTGCACAACAAGAAGCCCTGCCAAGTGTGCCACGGGCCCATCGAAAAACGACCGATCAACGGCATCCTGGTGGTGGATTACGACGCCGCTCCCATCCGCGCCAAGGCGCGTCGGACCACCTTGCTGCTCATGGGGGCGGGATCGCTCATCGTCGTCATCAACCTGTTGGGCGGCTGGTGGTTCATCCGCCGCTTCATCCTCAAGCCGGTGGCGCGCCTGGGGGCGGCGAGCCAGGCACTGGCCGCCGGCAAACTGGAGACCCGCGTGGAACTGCCCGGAGAGGATGAGCTGGCCCGGCTGGGCGAAACCTTCAATGCCATGGCCCAGCGCATCCAGCAGCAGATACGGGCTGAGGAAGAGAGCCGGACTTTCCTGCAGGCACTGGTGGATGCCATTCCCGATGGCGTGCGCATCATCGATGAGAACTACCGGATGATCCTCATGAATCGCGCTTTCAGGGAGCAGACCGGTTGTCCCGATCAGCTCTCGGAGGGGGAATATTGTCACCTGGCCGCCCATGGCCTGGAGGAGCCCTGCCCGGCGGAGCTGATCACCTGTCCACTGCAGACGGTGCGCCGGGAGGGAAAACCCATCAAGCTCATACACCATCACCGCAACTGTCGTGGGGAGACCCTGGACGTGGAGATCTTCGCCGCGCCCATGGAGGTGACCCGGGAAGGCAGGCCCCGGTCACTTTTGGTGGAGTCCATCCGGGACCTCACCAGGGAGGTGCGCTTCACCCATGAGCAGCGTCTGTCGGAGCTGGGTCGCCTGGCAGCGGGGGTGGCCCATGAGATCTACAACCCCCTCAGTTCCATGAAGCTGGCGCTGGCCTCGCTCACCATGCAGCTCCGGAAGCAAATGCAGGACGAGGAGACCCGGGAACTGTTGTCCGCCATCGACGGCGAGATGGAGCAGTGTATCGAAGTCACCAACCGGTTGCTGCGGCTCAGCGCCGCTCCCCTGGAAGAGCCGCAGCTGGTGTCGATGGATCAGGTGGTGGAAGACATCCTGAGCCTGCTCCGGTGGGAAGCGGAACAGCGCCAAGTGGTGCTGGAAAGCAGCTTCCGAGAGCCGCCGTTGCGGGTGGTGGCCGTGGAAAGCGACATGCGCATGCTGGTTCTCAACCTGGTGCAAAATGCCTTCCACGCCATGCCCGAAGGGGGGCGGCTGCAGGTGGAGGGCTGGAGGCAGGAGGACCACGCTGTGCTTCGTTTCAAAGACACCGGGGTAGGCATCCCGCCGGAAGAGCTGCGCCATATCTTCATGCCCTTCTTCAGTCGGCGGGCCGACGGCATGCCCGGCACCGGTCTCGGCCTGGCCATCGTCAAGTCCATCGTCACCGGGGTGGGTGGCACCATCGAAGTGAACAGTGAACCGGGACGGGGCAGCACCTTCGAAGTGCGCCTGCCGAGCGCGGAGGCGGGGGCATCGTGAAAGCGCGTATCCTGGTGATCGAGGACGACCGGCTGCTCAGCCGCATGATCTGCCGGCAACTTCAGGAGCTGGGACACGAGGCGTCCGGCGCCGACAGTCTGGAGACCGCCAGACGCTGGCTCCATGAGCATGAGCCCGATCTCATCATCTCCGACATGCGCCTCCCGGACGGGGACTGCCTGGAGGAGCTGGAGGCACTGGGCGAATCCCACCCGGTGATCGTGCTCACCGCCTATGGCACGGTGAAGAATGCTGTGGAGGCCATCCGCCGTGGCGCCGCCGATTACCTGGCCAAACCGGTGAGCCCGGAGGAGCTGGCGCTCACCGTGGAACGGGTGCTGGAGACCGAGGCGCTCAAGGCGGATCACAGCTTCTGCAAGGCCCGCCTGGCGGCCCGCAGCGGAATGCACTCGTTCATGATCGGCAGCAGCCCCGCCCTGGAGCGGGTGAAATCGATGATCGAGGCGGTGGCACCCAGCGAGATGACGGTGCTCATCCTGGGTGAGAGCGGCTCCGGCAAAGAGCTGGTGGCCCGCGCCATCCATGAGCAGAGTCCCAGGGCGGAGCGCAACTTCGTGGCGGTGGACTGCTGCACCCTGCAGGAGAACCTGTTCGAATCGGAGCTGTTCGGCCACGAGAAGGGTGCCTTCACCGGCGCCGACCGCAAGAAGGCCGGGCTCATCGAGGGGGCGGAAGGCGGCACCCTCTTCCTGGACGAGATCGGCGAGATCCCGCCGGCGATTCAGGCCAAGCTGCTGCGGGTGCTGGAGACCGGCAAATACCGCCGGGTGGGCGGAACCCGCGATCTGGTCGCCAACGTGCGCATCGTCGCCGCCACCAACCGGGATCTCAAGGAGATGTCGGAGCGGGGGGAGTTCCGCGCCGACCTCTATTACCGCCTGGAGGGTTTCACCATCCACACCCCGCCCCTGCGGGAGAGAAGAGAGGACATTCCCCACTTGGTGGAGCACTTCATTCGCAACCACGACTTTTCCATGCGCATCCGCAAGACGGTGACCCGGGAGGCCATGCGCAAGCTCATCGCCTACGACTGGCCGGGCAACGTGCGCGAGCTGAAGAACGTGGTGGAGCGGGCCATCATCCTCTCCCGCAACAGTCGCAGCATCCGGCCCAACCATCTCACCTTCGGTGCCTGCCGCCACGAAGGCGGTTTCCAGCTCGACCTGCCCGCGGGCGCCGAGCCTACCCTGGAGGAGCTGGAGGCCAGCTACCTGCGCATGCTGCTGGAGAAGCATGCCGGGCACCGGGCCACGGTGGCCCGGGTGATGGGCATCAGCGAGCGGCAGGTCTACCGGCTCATTCGCAAACACGGACTGACGGGGGAAACCGGAGCCTGCGGGCTTTCTCGGGAATAAGGAACATTTGACGCGGCAAATGTAATTCATTATCGTTCGCACATGATCTGGAGAAGCCGAAAGCCCGTCGCCCTGCTGCTGGCGTTGTTGCTGGCCCTGCTGCCGTTGCAGGGGCTGCTGGCGGCGGTGTGGGCGTCGCCGTCGGCGGCTTCGGTATCCGAGGCTTCCCATGCAATGCCGGAAGAAGGCATCCAGAATGCCGACCACAATTGCCAGGATTGCGAGCAGCATCAGTGCTGCAGCCAGGGTGGTTGCGACTTGCAGCATTGCCTATCCTGCGCCACCGGCACGGCTCTGCCGGGCAGCGGTCTCGAACTGAACCTGGCCGGTTCCCTGCCCCGGGAAGAGCTGAATTCCCTGTTGCCCGAACATCCCCCCACGGGTCTCCATCGACCGCCCCGCGGCTGATTCCCTGCTGTCCTGCCCCTTTCGGGGCGACTTTCCACCGTTCGAAACCTTCGTCCTTGGTGACGCCGGCCTTGCCGTGTGTCCCGAACAGCAGAGGAATCCCATTTCATGCAAAACAGAAAACCTTTTCCTGTGGACCTTCCCGTGTCGCTTTCGCGCCGCCGTTTCGTCCAGGGCCTGGCCATGGGCAGTGTGGCGGCGGGCATGGGCCTGGGCTCCCGCGCCCTCTGGGCCAATACCGACCAGGTGCAGAAGATCACCACCCTCACCGGTACCGAGTTCGATCTCACCATCGGTGAAACGGTGGTCAACTTCACCGGCACGCCGCGCATCGGCACCCTGGTGAACGGCTCCCTGCCGGCGCCCATCCTGCGCTGGAAGGAGGGGGACACCGTGACCATGAGGGTCACCAACCGGTTGCCCGAGACCAGCTCCATCCATTGGCACGGCCTCATTCTGCCCAGCGCCATGGACGGTGTGCCCCACATCGCCGACGGCTTCAAAGGCATCGCCCCCGGCGAGACCTTCACCTACCGTTTTCCAGTGAAGCAGTCGGGCACCTACTGGTACCACAGCCACTCCGGCTTCCAGGAGCAGACCGGCCTGTACGGCCCCATCATCATCGACCCGCGTGAGCCGGAGCCCTTCACCTATGACCGCGACTACGTGGTGATGCTGTCCGACTGGACCGACGAGGATCCCACGGTGGTCTACGCCAAGCTCAAGAAGCTGAGCCACTACTACAACTTCAACGAGCGTACCCACGCCGACCTGATGAAGGATCTGAAAGAGAAGGGGCTGGCGCGTACCTGGGCCGAGCGCAAGATGTGGATGCAGATGCGCATGAGCCAGCGTGATCTCGCCGACGTGAGCGGCTACACCTACACATTCCTCATGAACGGCCAGACTCCCGCGGACGGCTGGACCGGTCTCTTCCGCAAGGGCGAGAAAGTGCGGCTGCGCTTCATCAACGGCGCCGCCATGAGCTTCTTCGACGTGCGCATCCCCGGCCTGAAGATGACCATCGTGGCCGCCGACGGCCAGTACGTGGAGCCGGTGACGGTGGAGGAGTTCCGCATTGGCGTGGCCGAGACCTACGACGTGATCGTGGAGCCCGACGATGCCGCCTACACCATCTTCGCCCAGTCCATCGACCGCTCCGGCTACGCCCGCGGCACCCTCACCCCCGACCCCGCCATGAAGGCGGAGGTGCCCGGGATGGATCCCGTGCCCAACCTGACCCACACCGACATGGGCATGGACATGAGCGCCATGGGCCACTCGATGCACGACATGGGCGGCATGCAGAGGTCAGGCATGGACCACAGTCAGCACCAGATGGGCGGTATGCAGATGCAGGGCATGGACCACAGCCAGCACCAGATGGGCGGCATGCAGATGCAGGGCATGGACCACAGTCAGCATCAAATGGCCGGCATGTCCATGAACGGGATGAAGGGCATGAAACACAGCTCGCCCAATCCGGCCCATCCTTCCGACTTCAGCAACAGGCCCGTGAAGCATGCGCCCACGGAGTTCGGTCCGCAAGTGGATATGCGCGCCCAGGCGCCGCAGTACCGCCTCTCCGATCCCGGGTTCGGCCTCCGCAACAACGGCCGCAGGGTGCTCACCTATGCCGACCTGCGCCGCTTGGGCGGGACCGACGATCCGCGCGAACCGGACCGCGAGATCGAGCTGCACCTCACCGGCAACATGGGCCGTTACATGTGGTCGGTGAACGGGGTGAAGTTTGCCGATGCCGAGCCCCTGCGCTGGAAACTGGGAGAACGGCTGCGCATCACCTTCGTCAACGACACCATGATGAACCATCCCATGCACCTGCACGGGATGTGGAGCGATCTCGAGTCGGGCGACAACGACTTCCTGCCGCGCAAGCACACGGTGATCGTGCAGCCGGGATCGCGCATCAGCTACCGGGTGACGGTGGATGCACCGGGGGGGTGGGCCTACCACTGCCACTTGCTCTACCACATGCTCGGCATGTTCCGCGAAGTCCAGGTCAGTTGAGGAGAGATGCGATGAAGAAGATCAATACCACCCTGTTTGCGCTGGTCTTCAGCGGAAATGTCCTGGCCGGTGGCCTGCCCGACGATCCCCTGCTGTTCAAGCTGATGATCGACAAGGCCGAGGTGGCCAATCCCGGTAGCAACAGTGCCTTCGTCTGGGAAGTGGATGCCTGGCTGGGCAAGGACCTCGACAAGCTCTGGTTCAAGACCGAGGGCGAACAGTCCGCCGGGGAAGGTGTCGAGGAGGCCAGCACCGAGCTGCTCTACAGCCGGGCCATTGCACCTTTCTGGGACCTGCAGGCCGGCTGGCGCCACGATTTCCAGCCCGAGGGGCGTGACTGGTTCGCCCTGGGCTTCAAGGGGCTGGCGCCCTACCTCTTCGAGGTGGATGCCACCGCCTACGTGGGCGAGTCGGGCCGGCTGGCCCTGGGGCTGCAGGCGGAGTACGAGTACATGTTCACCCAGAAGCTCATTCTCTCGCCCGAGGTGGAGATGAACCTCTACAGCAAGGACGACGAGGCCATGGGCGTGGGCTCCGGCCTCTCCGACCTGTCGGCCGGCCTGCGCCTGCGCTACGAGCTGAGAAGGGAGTTCGCCCCCTACATCGGCGTGAACTGGTGGCGCAAGTTCGGCAAGACCGCAGACTACGCGCGGGCCGAGGGCGGAAGGCGCACCGACACCGAGTTCGTGGTCGGTATCCGTGCCTGGTTCTGAGCCGGGGATTCTGCCGGGGGCCCGCTCCTGCAAGGTAGGAGCGGCGCCCCCGCCGCGAACGGTTCGAAATTCGGCCCGGGGGCGCCGCGAACCCCGGCGATCCAAAAATCTACAAGGAGATCGACATGAAGAAACAGAAATTCATCCAATCCCTGGCAGTCACCCTGGTGTTGGCTGCCGGTATCGCCTTCGGCGTGGGCATGATGATGACCGCGCCCGAGGCCGAGGCAGAGACCGTGGTGGTTTACAAGAGCCCCACCTGCGGCTGTTGCAAGGCGTGGGTGACCCATATGAGAGAAAACGGTTTCAGGGTGGAGGTGCACGAGCAGTACAATGTGACTCCCGTGAAAAATGAGCTCGGCGTGCCGGGCCGGCTGCGTTCCTGCCACACGGCGAAGGTGGGCGGCTACGTGATCGAAGGTCACGTGCCGGCAGACCAGGTGAAACGGCTGCTCGAGGAGAAGCCGGATGTGACCGGCCTGGCGGTGCCCGGTATGCCCATGGGCTCGCCCGGCATGGAGGGGCCGCGCAAGGATCCCTACGAGGTGATCGCCTTCCGCCGGGATGGTGGAACGAGGGTGTATGCCCGTCGTTGAAGGCCCACCCGTAGGAGGCCCGCTCCCGGGCCGAATTCCGAACCGTTCGCG
>JALWGP010000304.1 GCA_027038775.1 Sedimenticola sp.
CCCTGGAGGCGTTCGGCTTCCACTGGCAGGGAGAGGTGCTCCACCAGAGCCGGCGCAAGGCGCGCTACCGCGAGGTGATGGAAGAATTGTCACGGCGGGGGCTGGCCTACCCCTGCGGCTGCACCCGGCGGGAAGTGGAGCGGCTGGGCACGCCCGGCGTGGAAGGTCCCGTCTACCCCGGCATCTGCCGCAACGGCTTGCCCGCGGGCAAGCGCCCCCGCGCGGTGCGCCTGCGGGTGCCGGAGAGGGAGATCTGCTTCGAGGATGCCATCCACGGCCTGCAGTGCCAGCAGCTGGCGCGGGAGGTGGGTGACTTCGTCATTCGCCGCGCCGACGGCTTCTTCGCCTACCAGCTGGCGGTGGTGGTGGACGACTTCGACCAGGGGATCACCCAGGTGGTGCGCGGCGCCGACCTGCTGCGCTCCACCCCGCGGCAGATCCACCTCCAGCGTCTCCTCGACGCCCCCCTGCCCCGCTACGCCCACCTGCCCCTGGTGCTGGACGAGGCAGGCCGCAAGCTCAGCAAGCGCGACCGGGCCCACCCGGTGGACCCGGCCCGCCCCCTGGAAGGGTTGCTGGCCGCCTGGCGTTTCCTCGGGCAGCTTCCGCCGGAAGAACCCCCAACGGGTACGGAAGCGTTCTGGGAATGGGCGGCGCTCAGCTGGGATCCGGCGCGGGTTCCTCGCGTGCAGGCGCGATGAAGCGCAGCCGGAGATAGCCACCCATCCCGGCCAGCAGCGAGGCGAGGAGGATGCCGGTCTTGGCCATGAGCAGGTCATCCGGACTCCCGCCGAAGGCGAGTTCGGCGATGAAGATGGACATGGTGAAGCCGATGCCGCCCAGCAGCGCCATGCCGATGACGTGGCTGAATCCCACACCAGTGGGCAGCCGGCTCCAGCCCAGCTTCACCGTAAACCAGACGAAACCGGTGATCCCCAGCAGCTTGCCGCCCAGCAGGCCGAACACCACCCCCAGCGCCACCGGATCGGCCAGGAGGTTTCCTGGCGCAGACAGCTCCAGCGGAATTCCGGCGTTGGCCAGCGCGAATATGGGGATCACCAGGTAAGCCGAAGGGAGGTGCAGGCTGTGTTCCAGGGTCTGGGCCGGCGCCTGGGCCAGGCGCACGCCGTCGGCCAGTGCCGTCACCCGGCTGCGCATGTGGTCGTTGAGCACGATGCAGGACTCCTTGGCCTGCACCTGCGCGATCTCGTCCAACAGCCGGCGGGCGCGCTGCAGGAAACGCTGCGTATCCAGCTTGGGCTTCATGGGAATGGTGAAGGCCAGGATCACTCCCGCCAGGGTGGCATGCACCCCGCTCTTGAGCAGCGCCAGCCACAGCAGCACACCCAGCAGCATGTAGGGCAGCAGGCGCCGGATCCCCCCCAGGTTCAGCGCCACCAGCAGCCCCAGGATGCCGCCCGCCGCCGCCAGGGCGCCCAGGTCCAGCTCCGAGGTGTAGAAGAGCGCGATGACCACCACGGCGCCCAGGTCGTCCACGATGGCCAGCGCCACCAGCAGGGTGAGGAGCCCGGCCGGCACCCGTCCGCCCAGCAAGGCGAGAACACCGAGGGCGAAGGCGATGTCGGTGGCCATGGGCACCCCCCAGCCACTGATTTGGGGGCCGTTGAAATTGATGGCGGTATAGAGCAGCGCCGGCACCAGCATACCGCCGATGGCGGCCATGATGGGCAGCAGCGCCTGGCGGGGATCGGAGAGCTCCCCCACCAGCAGTTCCCGCTTCAGTTCCAGCCCCACCACCAGGAAGAAAAGTGCCATGAGCCCGTCGTTGATCCAGTGGTGAAGGCTCATACGCAGCGTCCACGCTCCCGAGCCCACCACCACTTCCGCGTGCAGCAGGTGGAAGTAGGGCTCCGCCGCCGGGCTGTTGGCGATCAGCAGGGCCGCCACCGCGGTCAACATGAGCAGGATGCCGCTGGTGGTCTGCCGATGGATGAACTCCTCCAGCGGCGTCAGCACCCGGTCGAAGGCCTTCTCCCACGGAGCCAGGTGCTCCCTGCCAATCCCCTCCTTCATGGTTCCCCCTGTTCACGTGTCCGATGGATGTGGGGATGATCGGCGAAAACGCGCCGGGAATCAAAAGGAGAAAGCCGGACAAACCGGCAGAAGACATGGGTGAAATTCCGTTCCCCCTTGACTATGATCATGCGAAGGGGGTCATCGATCCGGTAAGGTGACCCGAAGCCAGAAACCCTGCGGAACCCGTTTATGACGCAACTGGTGGATCCATTCCAGCGCACCATCCGCTACCTGCGGGTCTCGGTAACCGACCGGTGCAACTACCGCTGCTTCTACTGCATGCCCTCCCAGGGCATGGTGTGGGAAGAACGCTCCCACTTTCTCACCTTCGAGGAGATGAGCCGCATCATCCGGCTCTTCACCGAGCTGGGCGTGGACAAGGTGCGACTCACCGGCGGCGAGCCCCTGGTGCGCCGGGGCATCCTCGACTTCGTGAAGCAACTCTCCGCCCTTCCCGGGCTGAAGGACCTCTCCATGTCCACCAACGCCCACCTGCTGGGGGACAAGGCAGGAATCCTGCGCGCCGCAGGCGTGAGCCGGGTGAACATCTCCCTCGATTCGCTGCGGCCCGAGGTGTTCCGCCGCATCACCCGCAACGGCGAGCTGCAGCCGGTGCTGGAGGGCATCGACGCCGCCCTGGCCGCCGGCATGGACCCGGTGAAACTCAACATGGTGGTGATGCGCGGCCTCAACGAC
>JALWGP010000305.1:0-2881 GCA_027038775.1 Sedimenticola sp.
TCCTACGGCTGGGGTTCGCGGCGGGGGCGCCGCTCCTACGGGGGAGGGGGTTACGACGGTTTCTCGTTCCGTTCGGTGAGCCACTCCCCCAGGTCGATGAGCCGGCAGCGCTCGCTGCAGAATGGCCGCCAGCGCGATTTCTTCGACCATTCCACCGGCCTGCCGCAGGTGGGGCAGCGCACCACGGTGACCGGCTCTTTTTCTGGACGTTTCTCAGACGACACAGATCTTCAGGCGGAAGGGAACGTCCCGCTGCGTGGCCACGGGTCTCTCCCACTCCATGCTTTCCAGGAAACGGATGTGGAGCCGATGCTTGCTGCCGCTGATCTCCGGGTAGAGATTCATCGACGGGTCGATGGATACCTGGATCATCTCCACCGGCCGCTGGGGGTCCAGGCTCTTCTGCCAGGTGCCCTGGGTCGCCACCTGTTCGCGGGCCAGGTTGCTGTGCCTGAGTAGCCCCAGCAGCAGCTCCACCGTGTCCTGCACCACGGAGATCTCCCGTCGCCACCGGTCGAGTTGCCGCGCCCGCTCGGTGTAGGGCAGGCTGAGCCAGTAATGGAACTGGGGCAGGTCGAACTCGAAACTGCCGCCGGGAATGGTGATCCGCTGGGCGATGCCGTTGAGAAATTCGTTCTTGCGCAGGCTGTTGCCCAGTTGCCCGTTGACGGCATGGAGCCGGGCGCCGGTGCGGGCGAGGTCATCCAGCACCCGTTGCAGGCGTTTTTGGTCCACGTCCGGGCTGAGCGCCACCCTTTCCAGTGACTTGGCGTGCTGGTCCAACTGTTTGATCATCTCGGTCTTGATGTCGGCTCGGGAGAGGATGGCCACGATGTCCAGCAGTGCCTGGACGGCGATGCGGCTCTGCCAGGGATCTTCCGATTCCAGGTGATGTTCGAACTGGTCGAACAGGCGGGAGATGCGCAGCAGCGTCCGCGTCCGTTCGTTCAGGGGGTGTTCAAAGAGCAGGGGGGTGTGCAAGGGAGGGGTCCGGCCGCGCCAAGTTCGGCTATTTTCCAACAGTTGCCCCCGCCGTTCAATGCGATTCCCCGGCCAGCTCCAGATACTTGAGGTGCAGTTCGTCCACCGCCTGGCGGAGCGCGTCTTTCGAACCGGCGTTGTCGATGACCTCGTCGGCGGCCGCCAGGCGCTGCTCGCGGCTCGCCTGGCTGGCGAGTATGCGGCGGGCCTGTTCGGGATCGACCCGGTCGCGCTCGCAGACCCGTGCCAGCTGTTCGGTTTCGGGCAGGTCCACCACCAGGATGCGGTCCACCAGGTCCTGCAGGTCCTTCTCCACCAGCAGGGGGATCACCAGCACCACGTAGGGCGCGGTGCTCTTTCGGGCGTGCGCTTCCATCTCGCGCACAATGGCCGGATGGAGGATGGCCTCGAGCCGGGCGCGGGCTTCGGGATGGGCGAAGACGTGCTCGCGCAGGCGGCGGCGATCCAGTTTGCCCTCTCCATCGATGAACTCCTCGCCGAGTTCCCTCCGGATCCGCTCGAGCAGGGGAGCGCCCGGTTTCACCAGCTCCCGGGCGATGCGGTCGGCGTCGATTACCTCGATGCCCAGCTCGGCGAAGCGGTCGGCCACGGTGCTCTTGCCGCTGGCGATGCCGCCGGTGAGACCGATCCTGAGTGGCATCAGATTCCGGCGAACTTGAGGTAGCTGCGGTTGATTTCCTCGCCCCAGAGCAGGGCGATCCAGCCGGCGGCGGCCAGGTAGGGGCCGAAGGGGATGGGCAGGCTGCGATCGCGCCCCAGGAAGAGGATCATGGCGATGCCGGTGACGGCGCCTACGGCGGCCGAGACCAGCAGGATCTGGGGCAGCAGCTGCCAGCCGAGCCAGGCGCCGAAGAGGGCGAAGAGCTTGAAGTCGCCATAGCCCATGCCCTCCTTCCCGGTGATGAGCAGAAAGAGGTGGAAGATGAACCAGAGCGACAGGTAGCCCGCCACGGCACCGTAGACGGCGGAATGGATGTCGGTGAACAGCCCGTCCAGGTTGAGCAGCAATCCCAGCCAGATCAGCGGCAGGATGAGCACGTCGGGAAGGATCTGGATGCGGATGTCGATGACGCTCATGGCGATGAGCGCCCAGGTGAGCAGCAGCGCCGCCAACGCCTGGAAGGAGAAGCCGAAGTGCCACACCACCACCAGTGACAACAGGCCGCTGATCAGCTCCACCACGGGATACTGGATGGAGATGCGCTCGCCGCAGGCGGTGCAGCGTCCCTTCTGCCGGATCCAGCTGAGTACCGGGATGTTTTCCCAGGCGCGGATCCGGTGGCCACAGGCCGGACAGCTGGAGGGCGGGACGATGAGGTACCTCAGGCCGAACCAGCTGTTGGGTTCATGGGCCACCTCTTCCCCGGCCTGTTCCTGGCAGGCGGCCGCCAGCTCGGCTTCCAGGCGGCGGGGCAGGCGAAAGATCAGCACGTTGAGAAAACTGCCGACGATGAGCCCCAGCAGAAAGGAGGAGGGCAGCAGCAACAGGGGCTGGGAGAGAACCTCCAACATCAAGATGCGGTCCTAGGAACCGTGGTGGTACATCAGACCACGGCGCCCAGTTTGAAGATGGGCAGGTACATGGCCACCACCAGGCCACCCACCAGGATGCCGAGGATGGCCATGATCAGGGGCTCCAGCAGGCTGCTGAGAGAGTCCACCGCGTTGTCCACCTCCTCCTCGTAGAAGTCGGCCACCTTGCCCAGCATCTCGTCCAGGGCCCCCGACTCTTCGCCGATGGCCACCATCTGTTTCACCATGTGGGGGAAGAGCCGCTGCTGTTCCATGGCCAGGCGCAGGGACTGGCCGGTGGCGATGTCGTCGCGCATCTCCTTGACGGCATTGCCGTAGACGACGCTGCCGGCGGCGCCCGCCACCG
>JALWGP010000305.1:2891-8501 GCA_027038775.1 Sedimenticola sp.
GTCCAGCGCCTCCACCATGGGTACGCCGGCGGCGAACATGGTGGAGGTGGTGCGGGCGAAGCGGGCCAGGGCGGACTTGTTGAGGATGGAGCCGAATATGGGCGCCTTCAGCATGGCGCGGTCCACCATTTCCCGGAACTTGGGGGAGCGCTTCCACAGGTTGGAGAGAATGATCACCGTGGCCGCCAGCCCCAGCAGGATGGCCCACCAGTAGTCCCGGATGAACTTCGAAAGGTCGATGACGAGCTGGGTGAAGGCGGGCAGTTCCGCGCCGAAGCTCTGGAACAGCTCCTCGAAGGTGGGTACCACGAAGATGAGCAGGATGGCGGTGACGATGATGCCCACCACGATGACCGCCGTGGGGTAGAAGAGCGCTTTCTTGATCTTCTTCTTGATGGACTCGGTCTTCTCCTTGTAGGTGGCGATGCGGTCCAGCAGGGTTTCGAGCACGCCGGCATGCTCGCCGGCCTCCACCAGGTTGCAGAAGAGGTCGTCGAAGTAGAGCGGGTGCTTGCGCAGGGCATTGGTGAGGGAAGTGCCCCCCTCGATGTCGGCCTTGATGGTCAGGATCATCTCCTGCATGGCCGGATTGGTGTGGCCCTTGCCCACGATGTCCAGGGCCTGCACCAGGGGAACCCCCGCCTTCATCATGGTGGCCAGCTGGCGGGAGAAGACGGCGATGTCGCCCGGGGTGATCTTCTGCTTGCCGAAAGAGAGGGTGAACTGCCGCTGCACCTTGATCGGTGTCACCCCCTGTCGGCGCAGGTCGGCCTTCACCAGGGCATCGTTGGCGGCCCGCATCACTCCCTTGATCTTCTTGCCCCGCCGATCGGTGCCAACCCAGGCGAATTCGTAGGTCTTCTCGGGTTTCTTCTTCAGTGCCGCAGCTTTGGTGGCCATGTCCGTCAATCCTTGGTGATCCGGTTGATCTCTTCCAGGCTGGTGATCCCGGCTTTCACCTTCATCAGCCCGGCGGTGCGCAAGTCATAATAGTAGCCCTCCTTCAAGGCCAATTCTTTGAGCTGTATTGCATTTCCCTCTTCCATGATGAGCTGTCCGATGGCTTCGGTCACCGGCAGGATCTCGAAGACGCCCACCCGGCCCCTGTAGCCATTGGTGCACTTGTCGCAGCCCACCGCTTTGTAGATGGTGAGTCCTTCGGCCACCTCCGCCTCGGTGAATCCCTCTTCCAGCAGGGCGGTGCGCGGCAGCTCCTCGGGTACCTTGCAGTTTTCGCACAGCCTTCGGGCCAGGCGCTGGGCCATGATCAGGTTCACCGAGGAGGCGATGTTGTAGGGCGGGATGCCCATGTTGGCCAGGCGGGTGAGCGTCTGGGGGGCGTCGTTGGTGTGCAGGGTGGAGAGCACCAGGTGACCGGTCTGGGCCGCCTTCACCGCGATCTCGCCCGTCTCCAGGTCACGGATCTCGCCCACCATGATGATGTCCGGGTCCTGGCGCAGGAAGGCGCGCAGCGCCTCCGCAAAATCCAGCCCGGTGGCCGTGTTGATGTTGACCTGGTTGATGCCCTCCACCTGGATCTCCACCGGGTCCTCCGCCGTGGAGATGTTCACTTCCGGCCGGTTGAGGATGTTGAGCGCGGTGTAGAGAGAGACCGTCTTACCCGACCCGGTGGGGCCGGTGACCAGGATCATGCCGTAGGGTCGGTGGATGGCCTTGAGGAAGAGCTCTTTCTGGTCCTCCTCGAAGCCCAGGGCGTCGATGCCCACCTTGGCGGCGCTGGAGTCGAGGATCCGCAGCACCACCTTCTCGCCGTACACCGTGGGACAGGTGTTCACCCGGAAGTCGATGGCCTGGTGCTTGGAGATCTTCAGCTTGATGCGGCCGTCCTGCGGCACCCGCCGCTCGGCGATGTTGAGCCGCGCCATCACCTTCAGGCGGGAAGAGATGCGCTGGGCGATGTTCACCGGCGGCGACGCCTTTTCGTAGAGCATGCCGTCCTGGCGGAAACGGATGCGGTAGCTCTTCTCGTAGGGCTCGAAGTGGATGTCCGAGGCGCCACTGTTGATGGCATCGAGGAGGATCTTGTTGACGTAGCGCACCACCGGTGCCTCGTCCACCTCCTGGCTCTCCTCGTCTCCTCCCCGTTCCTCCTCGCCCAGGTCGAAGTCGATGTTCTCCAGGTTCTCCTCCAGGAGCATGCCCATGGCGTTTTCCTGGGCCTCCGAGATCTCTTCGAGAACCCGGTTGAGCTTGTCCTCCTCGACGAGGACGACCTCGATGGAGAGGCCGGTATGGAACTGGAACTCCTTGATTCCCTCCTGGTTGGTGGGGTCGGAAGCGGCCAGGAACAGGCGCTGGCCGCGCCGGAATATGGGGATGAGGCGATGCCTTCGGATCAGCTCCTCGTCCACGAGATCCAGCGGAAAGGATTCCCGGTTGAGGGCGTCCATGTCGAGCAGGGGAAGGCCGAACTCCTGGTGGGCGAGGATCGCCACCTTGCGCGCCTCCAGCACTCCGTTGCCGACCAGGTAATCGAGGAGGGGAAGGCCCGCCTTGTCGGCGGCCTCGCTGGCTTCCCGGGCCGTTTCCGCGGCGAGGAGCCCGCTGTTGACGAGAAACCGGGCCAGTCCTTTCAGTTCGTTGGCATGCAGGGTTTCAGCCATGGATCTGGATTCTCCGTGGAACTTCGAAGAAATTTCAACCATTTTGGGGGGAATGTTGGAAAAAGTCCATGGTGTCAGGAAGGGGTTTTATGACGGGGTTCCCGTCTTGCAAAGGGCGCGGGAGTCCTTCAACGCCAGTTGGACGCGGAAATGTCAAGGGTTGACAAAAATGGGCACTCCAGGGGGAGGAGGGGCAAAAAAAGAACGCGTGGTCATCGGACCAAATCGCTGTAGCCAAGGGGAGTTAGGGATGCTGTGCTCGGGTTGGCACGGAAGCTGCTTTTGTTCACAACGTGTCCCGGCTAACCAGAGATGGGGTGGGCGCCAACTTACACGATTTTCAGAAATCCAACTGAAGGAGACGTCAAATGAAGAAACAGTCCGGTTTTACCCTGATCGAATTGATGATCGTCGTTGCCATCATCGGCATCCTGGCGGCCATCGCGATTCCGGCTTATCAGGACTACACGGTTCGGGCCAAAGTGTCGGAAGTGCTGGGTATTGCTTCTGCAGCCAAGACTTCCATCTCCGAATACTATAGCTCCATGGGATCGATGCCCGCGAATGCCAGTGAGGCCGGCGTCAACACCAATGCCGCACAGAGCACCTACATCAGTAATGTTGCTTATTCCCGTAGCAGCACCACGGTTGCAAGGGTCACCTATACGGTTACCAATCTGGGCCCCGCCAGCGGCAATATTGCCTTTGAAGGCACCGGGAGTGCCAACGGCGTGCAATGGACCTGTAACAATGCCGGGACCACGGTTGCTGATCAGTACCTCCCTGCAAACTGTCGCTAATTCGGCATCTCGGGAAGAAACCACCGGTGGCTTTGGCTGCCGGTGGTTTTGTTGCGTTAGGAGCCCGGAAACCCATTCATGACAAGACCTTCACGAACAGCTTGGTTCATGCTGTGGGCTGCATTGGCGGCGGTGTTGGCCATGTATTGGCCGGGACTCGATGGAGGATTCTTGTTCGATGATTACGCCAATATCGTTTCCAATGAAAAGCTGAAAATAAAACAGCTTGATTTTCAATCTCTGGTGGCCGCCAGCCAATCGGGGGATGCCGGACCGCTCGGCAGGCCGGTAAGCCTGGCTTCCTTTGCGATCAATCACGCTCTTTTTGGCCTGGATGCCCGTTCATTCAAGCTCGTAAATCTGCTGATTCACTGCCTGACGGGAGTGTTTCTTTTCCTGATGACGGTCACCCTGTTGGAGTGCCTCGAGTGGAGAAAAGGCCGAGAAGAGGGCCTGCATCCCAGTATCATCGCGGCGGCGGCCGCCGTGCTTTGGCTTGTTCATCCCCTGCACCTGAGTACGGTTCTCTACGCTGTTCAGCGCATGGCGGAGCTCTCCGCTCTTTTCACCGTGGTGGGCTTGTGGCTTTATCTCCGGGGACGCTTGCGGCAACTTCACGGCAAGCCCGCTGTTTTTCATTTTCTCGGAGTGTTCGGGTTCTGTCTTCCCCTGGCCGTGTTCAGCAAAGAGAACGGGGCTCTTCTTCCCCTATACCTGTTTGTCCTGGAATGGACTGTGCTTCGTTTCCGGCTTCCCGGAGAGGCCGCGTCCATTCGTTTCCGACGTCTTGTCTACCTGGTGATGGTGGTCGGTGTGGTCTCCGTTTTGGGGTATCTGTTGGCACATCCCGGAGTGGTGCTGGGAGGATATGAAAACCGGGAATTCACACTGTTCCAGAGATTGCTGACTGAAACCAGGGTGCTCTGGTTCTATATCAGCCTCCTGATCGTGCCTGCAACCAGCCGGATGGGATTGTTCCATGACGATATATCCGTATCCCACGGGCTTTTCGATCCGGTATCGACCGCCATGGCGCAACTCGGGCTGCTGTTGCTGGTCGGGCTGGCATTGTGGATCCGGAAACGTCAGCCGGTTATGGCGTTTGGAATTTTCTTCTTTTTGGCGGGCCATGTTCTGGAATCCACCGTTTTTCCCCTGGAGTTGGCATTTGAGCATCGTAATTACCTTCCTTCTTATGGGCTCATGCTGTCGCTCTCATGGCTTCTTCTCGTATCGGCTGCACCTTTCTTCTCCACTCCAAGGTTGTCGTTGGTGACCGTTTTCGGGTTTGTCCTGGTTTTCTCTTTGAGCACCTTTTCCCGGGCCGTTTCTTGGGGGGATCCGGTTACTTTTGCATTTACCGAAGCGGCGCACCACCCCGGGTCGGCGAGAGCGCAATATGAGCTGGGAAGGGCCTATGCGGATGCACTGGATGCAAACCCGTCCATGTTGTATCTCTACCCGCTTGCGGTGATGCAATTGGAAAGGTCTTCCAGGTTGTCTGGTTCCCTGAACGACGGGCTTTTCCGGCTCCTGCCTCTCAGTAATCGTTTTGCCGGAAAGATTCCAGAAACCTGGGTCGAGGCCCTGGTGGAGCGGTTGTCGCGTGGCGTGTATCCCGCCAACAATGTGAACCTCATGGATTGGCTGGTAAGCTGTCCTGGTGGAGATGCCCGTTGTGAGATTCCTCCAAAGCTGATTGAAACATTGCTGAAGGCTTCTCTCGATAACCCCAACCTGGTGGGTCGGGCGCGGTCGGAATTGCTGGTGGTTGCCAGCAAATTCTACCTGGAGAAAATGAAGGATCGGTCTGCGGCATTGGCATTCATCAAGGACGCGGTGGCCAGCGCCCCGGATGTTCCACGCTTTCATATCTATCTTGCGCAACTGTTGCAGGCGATGGGGAGGGGTGAGGAGGCGCTCGTTGAGTTGGAACGGGCGGAACTGTTGGATGTCTTTGGGGCCCATCGGCCCGAGATTGTTCAGTTGCGTTCTGCCTTGCAATAAGAATGAAATTTAAACCGCCCCGGATATACCGGAGACCATTTAGCCTGAGTCAGGCCACCTTGACTGATTCCTTCTTTCGACGATAACGTGTCACTTCCATGTCTGCCGATGACATATCGGCGATGGGTTCCGACGAGCAGCGGTGGTTGCACCCCTCCGCCCATTCCAGGGTGGCATGT
>JALWGP010000306.1 GCA_027038775.1 Sedimenticola sp.
CCGAGTCACCAAGCGTCCGGCCTTGGTGTCGAAGACCCTCTCCTTGTCGATCTTCCACTTGTGGTGGCCATGCCGGCAGAGGGTGTTCCCCCGGTGGCGTTGCCGGGTCGTGGGACGCTTGAAGGGGATGACATTGCTCATGATTGGGGCGCGTGGGTTGGTCGATCTTCCGCGCCGGCATTCGCGGCACCTTAATGAAAGCTTAACATTGCCGAAACAGAGTAACAGCCCGCGCGGATGCGCGGATCCCGTTCCTTGACCGCCGTTGGGGCGGGCGGGACAATCGAACGCTTGTTTTCGCAACGTGGAGCTTGCATGAGACAGGGGCAGGAGGTTTCCGTCGCCGGTTCCCGGCCACCGGACGAACCGGTGCTGGTGAAGATTCGCGGCCTCCACTTCAGCCGGGGTGATCGCAAGATCTTCGACGGGGTGGACATCGACATTCCCCGGGGCAGGGTGACTGCCATCATGGGGCCTTCGGGCACCGGCAAGACCACCCTCCTCAAGCTCATCGGCGGGCAGCTCGCGCCGGACCGGGGGACCATCGAGGTGGACGGCCTGAATGTTCATGCCCTGGGGCGCAGGGAGCTCTACCGGCTGCGCATGCGCATGGGCATGCTGTTCCAGAGCGGGGCGCTGCTCACCGATCTCGACGTGTTCGAGAACGTCGCCTACCCGTTGCGGGAGCATACCCGCCTGAGCGAGAGCATGCTGCGCAAGCTGGTGCTGCTCAAGCTGGAGGCGGTGGGGCTGCGAGGCGCCCGCCACCTGAAGCCGGCGGAGCTCTCGGGTGGCATGGCGCGCCGGGTGGCGCTGGCGCGGGCCATGGCGCTCGATCCCATGATGATCATGTACGACGAACCCTTCACCGGCCAGGATCCCATCTCCATGGGGGTGCTGGTGAAGCTGATCCGGCAGCTCAACGACGCGGCACGGCTCACCAGCATCCTGGTCTCCCACGACGTGGCCGAGACCTGCGCCATCGCCGACCTGGTCTACGTCATCTCCGGCGGCAGGGTGATCGAGTCGGGGCCGCCGGAACAGCTGCGCGAATCGGGTTCCGAGTGGACCCGCCAGTTCATGCAGGGGCTGCCCGACGGCCCGGTGCCCTTCCACTACCCGGCGCCGGCGCTGGAAGCCGATCTCTTCGGGGAGGCGGCATGACCGAGGTGCTGGCCAGGCTGGGTGCGGGCTGGATCCTGGCGGTGCGCCATCTGGGGCGTTCCCTGCTGCTCCTGCTGCGCATCCTGGAAGGGGTGGACGAGCTGCTGCTGCGGCCGCGCCTGCTGGTGGAGCAGCTCTTCTCGGTGGGGGTGCTCACCGTGCTCATCATCGCCGTCTCGGGGCTCTTCGTGGGCATGGTGCTCTCGCTGCAGGGGTACTACATCCTCTCCCAGTTCGCCGCCGAGTCGGCGCTGGGGGTGATGGTGGCGGCCTCGCTGCTGCGCGAGCTGGGACCGGTGGTGACGGCGCTGCTCTTCGCCGGCCGGGCCGGTTCGGCGCTCACCGCGGAGATCGGCCTGATGAAGGCCACCGAGCAGCTCTCGGGCCTGGAGATGATGGCGGTGGACCCGGTGCGCCGGGTGCTCACGCCCCGCTTCGTGGCCGGTTTCATCGCCATGCCGCTGCTGGCGGCGCTGTTCAGCGCGCTGGGCGTGCTGGGCGGCTGGTTCGTGGGCGTGGGGCTGCTGGGGGTGGACGACGGCACCTGGTGGGTGCAGATGCAGGCGCGCATCGACTGGAACGAGGATCTCTCCAACGGCGTGATCAAGAGCCTGGTGTTCGGCTTCGTCTGCACCTGGATCGCCGTGTTCCAGGGGTACAACAGCGTGCCCACCTCGGCCGGCGTCAGCCGGGCCACCACCCGTACCGTGGTGCACTCCTCCCTTGCGGTGCTGGGGCTGGATTTCGTGCTCACCGCACTGATGTTCAAATAGGACCGACGAAGAACAATGAAAACGAGCAAGACCGTGGAAATCTTGGTGGGCGCCTTCGTGGCGGCGGCGTTGCTGGCGCTCTTCTTCCTGGCCATGAAGGTGAGCAACCTGGGCACCCTGGACACCAGCGACACGTTCGAGGTGGTGGCCCGCTTCGACAACATCGGCAGCCTCAAGGTGAAGGCGCCGGTGACCATGGCCGGGGTGGAGGTGGGCCGGGTGAGCAGCATCGGCTTCGACCAGGAACGGTACCAGGCGGTGGTGAAGCTGGCCATCTACCGGCGCTTCGACCGCATCCCCGACGATACCTTCGCCAAGATCCTCACCGCCGGGCTGCTCGGAGAGCAGTACGTCGGGCTGGATCCGGGCGGCAGCGACACTTTCCTGGAGGAAGGCAGCGAAATCGAGATCACCCAGTCGGCCATGGTGCTCGAAGAGGTGATCGGACAGTTCATCTTCGGCAAGGCCAAGGAGGAAAAGCAATGAAGATCAGGGAAGCAGTGGCGATGTTGGTGCTCTGCCTCTGGGGGGTGGTCTCTTCCGCCAACGGGGTGCCCGATCCCCAGGAACTGGTACGCAGCACGGCGGAATACGTGCTTTCGGAGGTGCGGGCGCACAAGGCGGAGCTGGAAAGGGACAACAGCGGCATCTATCGCCTGGTGGAGGAGAGGGTGATTCCCCATTTCGACTTCCGCCGCATGACCCGTTCCGCGCTGGGGCGCTACTGGCGCCAGGCCACGGAGGAGCAGCGGAACCGGCTCACGCGGGAATTCCAGGAGCTCCTGGTGCGCACCTACGCCATCATGCTGCTCAGCTATTCTGACGAGAAAGTGGAATACCTGCCCTTCCGCGGCAGGCCCGGCGACAAGCGGGTGGTGGTGCGCACCAAGGTTTACACCAGCGACGGGGCGCCGCCGGTACCCATCGACTACCGGCTCTATTTCAAGGATGGGCAGTGGAAGGTGTACGACGTGGTGGTGGACGGGGTGAGCCTGGTCTCCAACTACCGCGGCACCTTCGCCAGCGAGGTGCGCAAGGGGGGCATCGAGGGGCTCATCGTCTCGCTGGAGAAGCACAACCGCGAACTGGGCAATGGCTGACACCTTTGCGCTGGGCCGGCTCAGCGACACGCTGGATTTCGCCACCGTGCCGGATCTGTGGCCGGTGCTGGCCGAGCGGATCGGGCGTTCCCCGAGCCTCCGGGTCTCCCTGGAGGGGGTGAAGAAGACCAACAGTGCCGCGCTGGCGCTGCTGCTCGAGGGGCTGGAGCTGGCCGCCCGCAGGGGCTGCCGGCTCAGCTACGTGGACCTGCCGGAGGAACTGCTGGAGCTGGCGCGGGTGAGCAACGTGGAGGAGATCCTCGTCGGCCGGGAGGGGGCGCCGGCTCCCGGGTGATTTCTTCGCCGGGAAAAATTCTTTATCATGACGGGCTTCCCGCAATTTGGCAGGCCCACCGAATGGACAAGCTGGTCATCACTGGCGGAACCCCGCTGGAAGGCGA
The DNA here is from genome assembly GCA_027038775.1 of Sedimenticola sp. GTDB lineage: Bacteria > Pseudomonadota > Gammaproteobacteria > Chromatiales > Chromatiaceae > Thiolapillus. Next base: position 3,439 of record JALWGP010000306.1, read on the forward strand.
GGTGCGCATCTCCGGCGCCAAGAACGCCGCGCTGCCCATCCTCGCCTCGGCGCTCCTGGCGGACGGGCCGGTGCGCCTGGGCAACGTGCCTCATCTCCAGGACGTGACCACCACCATCGGCCTGCTCGGGCGCATGGGCGTGGGCATCACGGTGGACGAGCGTATGACCATCGAGATCGATCCCGCCACCATCGACAGCTTCTCCGCTCCCTACGAACTGGTGAAGGTGATGCGCGCCTCCATCCTGGTGCTGGGGCCGCTGCTGGCCCGCTACGGCCAGGCGGACGTCTCCCTGCCCGGCGGCTGTGCCATCGGCTCGCGGCCGGTGAACCTGCACCTGGAGGGACTGCGTGCCATGGGGGCCGAGATCACGGTGGAGGCCGGCTACATCCGTGCGCGGGCGAAGCGGTTGCGCGGCGCCCGCCTGGTGATGGAACTGATCACCGTCACCGGCACCGAGAACCTGATGATGGCCGCCACTCTGGCGGAGGGCGAGACGGTGATCGAGAACGCCGCCCGCGAACCCGAGGTGGTGGACCTGGCCCACTGTCTCAACCGCATGGGGGCGAAGATCGAGGGTGCCGGCACCGATACCATCACCATCCAGGGGGTCGAGTCCCTCTCCGGCTGTGACTACTCGGTGATGCCCGACCGCATCGAGACGGGCACCTTCCTGGTGGCCGCCGCCCTGAGCCGGGGTCGGGTGAAGGTGCGCGACACCAACCCGGCGCTGCTCGACGCGGTGCTCGCCAAGCTGCGCGAGGCCGGCGCGAAGATCGAGACCGGTGACGACTGGATCGCGCTGGACATGGAAGGACGGCGGCCGCAGGCGGTGGACGTGCACACCGCCCCGTACCCCGCCTTTCCCACCGACATGCAGGCCCAGTTCACCGCCCTCAACGCCGTGGCCGAGGGGGTGGGCACCATCACCGAGAACGTCTTCGAGAACCGCTTCATGCACGTGCTGGAGATGCAGCGCATGGGGGCCGAGATCAAGCTGGAGGGCAACACCGCCATCGTCAAGGGGGTGGAGCGGCTCAAGGGTGCGCCGGTGATGGCCACCGACCTGCGCGCCTCCGCCTCGCTGGTGCTGGCCGGCCTGGTGGCCGAGGGCGAGACGGTGGTGGACCGCATCTACCACATCGATCGCGGCTACCAGAACATCGAGGAGAAGCTGGCCGCCCTGGGCGGCCGTATCCGCCGCCTGCCCGACTGAGAAGTGCCATGGAATTTTCCGCTCCCGTCACCATCGCCCTGGCCAAGGGCCGCATCCTCAGGGACACCCTGCCGCTGCTGCGCCACGCCGGCATCGAGCTGCGCGACGATCCCGACACCAGCCGCAAGCTGATCCTGGACACCAACCACGAGCAGGTGAAGGTGGTGCTGATCCGCGCCACCGACGTGCCCACCTACGTGCAGTGGGGCGCCGCCGACCTGGGGGTGGCGGGCAAGGACACCCTGGTCGAACACGGTGGCGAAGGGCTCTACGAGCCGCTGGACCTGAAGATCGCGAAATGCCGCCTCATGGTGGCGGGGAAACCGGACGCCTCCCTGGAGGGCCAGCGGTTGCGCATCGCCACCAAGTACGTGCGTGCCACCAAGCGGTACTTTGCCGAGCGGGGCCAGCAGGTGGAGATCATCAAGCTCTACGGCTCCATGGAGCTGGCGCCCCTGGTGGGGCTGGCCGACCTCATCGTGGACCTGGTGGAGAGTGGCAATACCCTCAAGGCCAACGGCCTGGTGCCGCTGGAACACATCATGGACATCAGCTCCCGCCTGGTGGTGAACAAGGCGAGCTGGAAGATGAAGCACGAGACCATCGTGGCGCTGGTGGAAGCCATCGGCGAGGCGGTGGCCGCTTCATAAACCGCATTGAACCTGGACAGACAAGATGGCTGAAAGCCGCAAACTCGACGCAAGCGCGCCCGGTTTCCAGCAGCAGCTCGACGAGCTGCTGGCCTGGGAAGGGGTCTCCGACCAGTCGGTGAACGATACCGTCAACGGGATCATCGCCGAGATCCGCGCCCGCGGTGACGAGGCCCTGGTGGAGTTCACCAACCGCTTCGACGGCTGGCAGGCGGGCAGCGCCGCCGACCTGGAGATCCCCCTCTCGAGGCTGGAGCAGGCCTGGAACACCATTCCGGCCGACCAGCGTGAGGCGCTGGAGGCCGCTGCCGCCCGCATCCGCGCCTACGCCGAGAAGCAGAAGATGTCGGGCTGGGAGTACGAGGAGGCCGACGGCACCCTCCTGGGCCAGCAGGTGACGCCGCTGGACCGGGTGGGGCTCTACGTGCCCGGCGGCAAGGCGGCCTACCCCTCCTCGGTGCTGATGAACGCCATCCCCGCCAAGGTGGCCGGGGTGGGGCAGCTGGTGATGGTGGTGCCCACTCCCGGCGGCGAGCTCAACGAGCTGGTGCTGGCCGCGGCCCACGTCTCGGGGGTGGACAAGGTGTTCGCCGTGGGCGGCGCCCAGGCAGTGGCGGCGCTGGCATACGGCACCGAGACCATTCCCGCTGTGGACAAGATCGTGGGTCCCGGCAACATCTACGTCGCCACCGCCAAGCGCGCCGTCTTCGGCCAGGTGGGCATCGACATGGTGGCTGGTCCCTCGGAGATCCTGGTGATCTGCGACGGGGGTACCGACCCCCGCTGGGTGGCCATGGACCTCTTCTCCCAGGCCGAGCACGACGAGGATGCCCAGTCCATCCTGCTCTCTCCCGACGCCGGCTTCATCGAGAAGGTGGAGGCGGCCATCGACGAGCTGCTCCCTTCGATGGAACGGAAGGAGATCATCGCCACCGCCCTGCGCGAGCGCGGGGCGCTGATCAAGGTGAGGGACCTGGACGAGGCGGCGGAGATCGCCAACCACATCGCTCCCGAGCACCTGGAGCTGTCGGTGGAGAACGCCCGCGACTACGCGAGGAAGATCCGCCATGCCGGCGCCATCTTCATGGGACGCTACACCTCCGAGCCCCTGGGGGACTACTGCGCCGGCCCCAACCACGTGCTGCCCACCAGCCGCACCGCCCGCTTCAGTTCGCCCCTGGGGGTCTACGACTTCCAGAAGCGCACCAGCCTCATCATGGCCTCGGAGGCGGGCGCCGACACCCTGGGGCGCATCGCCTCCACCCTGGCGCGGGGCGAGGGGCTCACCGCCCACGCCCGCTCCGCCGAGTACCGCCTGAAACCATGAGCGCCGGCGATCCCGCCCAGCGCTGGGTGCGGCCGGAGATCCGGGCGCTGGCCGCCTACCACGTCCAGAAGGCGTCGGGGCTGATCAAGCTCGACGCCATGGAGAACCCTTACGGCTGGCCGGAGCCCCTGAAGCAGGCTTGGCTGGAACGGCTGCGCCAGGTGGAGGTGAACCGCTATCCCGACCCCGAAGCGCGCGAGCTGGCGCAGGTCCTGCGCCGGGTGATGGGCGTGCCCGGGGGCATGGAGCTGCTGCTGGGGAACGGCTCCGACGAGATCATCCAGCTCATCGCCCTGGCCCTCGGCGGGCCGGGCCGCACCATCCTCTCCGTGGAGCCCGGCTTCGTCATGTACCGGATGATCGCCACCTTCTGCGGGCTGCAATACGTGGGGGTGCCGCTGCGCGAGGACTTCTCCCTGGACCTGCCGGCGGTGAAGGAGGCCATCGAGCGGCACCGGCCGGCGGTGGTCTTCCTGGCCTGCCCCAACAACCCCACTGGCAACCTTTTCGACGGGGAAGAGGTGGTGGAGATCGTCGAGGCGGCCCCCGGCCTGGTGGTCATCGACGAGGCCTACAGCCCTTTCACCGACGCCACCTTCATGCACCGGCTGGGTGAGTTTCCCAACCTGGTGGTGATGCGCACCCTCTCCAAGCTGGGGCTGGCGGGGCTGCGGCTGGGGTACCTCGCAGGGCCCCGTGAGTGGCTGGCCGAGTTCCACAAGGTGCGCCTGCCCTACAACATCAACGTGCTTACCCAGGTCACTGCCACCTTCGCCCTCACCGACGGCTGGTCCGTGCTGCAGGAGCAGACCGCCGCCATCCGCGCCGAGCGGGCGCGGCTCTTCGCCGCCCTGGAGGCGATCCCGGGGCTGGAGCCCTTCCCCTCCGAGGCCAACTTCATCCTGGTGCGCACCGAGCCGGGCCGGGCGGAGGAGACCTTCGAGCAGCTCAAGGCGGGTGGCGTGCTGGTGAAGAAGCTCCACGGCAGCCATCCGCTGCTGGATGCCTGCCTGCGCCTCACCGTGGGCACCCCGGAAGAGAACGACCGGCTCCTTCAGCTCCTCGCCTGACTTCCCTTCGCGATCTCCTTCTCCTGATTCTTGCCGAGGCGGGTTGATAGCTTTTGGCTATCGTTTGAATAAAAATATTTTAATTCCATAAACGATAGAAAAAACCAATACTGTCTCCACGCTAGATAGTGATTCATTGATACAGGAGACAGATCATGCAAAACCGAGAAGGCCAATCCGTACCCCAGGTCACGTTCAAGACCCGCCGAAATGGGGAATTCGTGGACGTGACCACCGACGAACTCTTCAAGGGCAGGACGGTGGTGGTGTTCGCGCTTCCCGGCGCCTTCACCCCCACCTGTTCCTCCACCCACCTGCCGCGCTACGAGGAGCTGGCGCCGGCCTTCCGCGCCGCCGGTGTGGACGAGATCCTCTGCATCTCGGTGAATGACGCCTTCGTCATGGAGGCCTGGGCCGAGGACCAGGGGGTGAAGGAGGTGCGCCTGATCCCCGACGGCAATGGCGACTTCACCGCCGGCATGGGCATGCTGGTGGACAAGTCGGACCTGGGCTTCGGCAGGCGCAGCTGGCGCTACTCCATGCTGGTGAAGGACGGGGTCATCGAGAAGATGTTCATCGAGCCCGAGAAGCCCGGCGACCCCTTCGAGGTCTCCGACGCCGACACCATGCTCGACTACCTCGATCCACGGGCGGAGAAGCCCCTGGCCGTCACCCTGATCACCCGGAGCGGCTGCCCCTTCTGTGCCCGGGCCAAGGCGATGCTGGCGGAACACGGCATGGATTTCGACGAGATCGTTCTCGGCCGTGACCTGCCCGTGCGGGGACTGCGGGCCATGAC
>JALWGP010000307.1 GCA_027038775.1 Sedimenticola sp.
CGGGCCGAATTTCCAACGGTTTACGACGGGGGCGCCGCTCCTACAGCCCCAGCTCCCGCCACCGCTTGCGGATACGCTTCACCGACACCGGCACCGCCGCCCGCACCTCCTGGGCGAAGAGGGAGATGCGCAGCTCCTCGATGAGCCAGCGGATCTCCTCCAGGCGCTCGTCCACCACACCCTTCTCGTTGACGGCGTTCCAGCGGGCCAGCCACTCCTCCTGGATCGGATTGAGCTCGCGGATCCAGCGCTGATCGCGGGCGGGGTCGAGGCGCAGCTTCTCCAGCCGCAGCTCCAGGGCGCGCAGGTAACGGGGGTACTGTTTCAGCCGTTCCCAGGACACCTGCTGCAGGAATCCCCGGAAGACCAGACGGTCCAGCTGCCCCTGCATGTCGGCGGTGGAGGCAAGCCAGTGGATCTGGGTGATGCCGGCCAGTGCCTTGCGGATCTTCTGGTAGCGGCCGAGGAGGTCGCCGGCCAGTTTCCACACCTCCCCCGCTACGGCCTCCAGGCGCGGACGACCCGCCTCCAGCATGGCGCGGAAGGCTCTCGAGTCGCGCACCTCCCCCGCCCCCTCGAGGAAGGCGCGGTCGATGACCAGGGCCAGGAGCTCGTCCTCCAGGTCGCGTCGGGCCTCCTGCACGCCCCGCAGGGGCGAGGGGGGCACCTTCGCATACTGCAGGCGCATCTGCTGCAGGTTGGGCAGCCCCTTGCGCAGGGCGCGCATCTCCTGCGGCAGGGCGAGCATGACCAGGCGGCGCAGCCCGGCGCGGTGGTGGCGCTGCGCCTCGGCACTGGAGCCGAGCACTTCCACCGCCACGCTGTCGCCCCGGTCCACCAGCGCCGGCCAGCCGGTGAGACGAATCCCCCGGCCACCGCTCTCCACCCGCTCGGGCAGTTCACCGAAGTCCCAGCGGGTGATCCCCTCCCGCGCCAGGGGATGGGCCTCGCCGGCCACGGGTGCCGCCTCCGCGCGGTCCGCGAAGCGCCGCTGCAGCGCCAGCAGGTCGCGCCCCGCGCCCAGGGTCCTGCCCTCGGCATCGACCACCCGTACCCGCATCTTCAGGTAGTCGTCCAGGCCGTCGGGATCCCAGGCGTTCTCGGGCACCGGCACGCCGGTGAGCGCCTTCAGCGCCTGGCCCAGGGCCTGCACCAGGGGGGTGTCGGAGGGCTCCAGCCGCGCCAGCACCTGGCGGGCGTGGTCGGGCGCGGGCACGAAGTGGCGCCGCAGGGACTTGGGCAGCCCCTTGATGAGGGCCACGATCTTCTCCTCCAGCAGCCCCGGCACCAGCCAGTCGAGACGGCCGGGGTTCACCTGCCGGAGCACCGCCGCCGGCACCACCAGGGTGACGCCGTCGGCCTCGTGCCCCGGCTCGAAGCGGTACTCCAGCGGCAGCGCCATGCCATGCAACTCCAGCGCCTTGGGGTACTGCGCCTCGGTCTCCACCTCCCGCGCCAGCACGTCCTCCAGGCGCATGTGCAGCAGCTTCGGCTGCTTCTTCGTGGCCTGGCGCAACCACTTCTCGAAGCGGGGCTGGTCGTGGATCCCCTCGGGGATGCGCCGGTCGTAGAACTCGTAGATGCGCTCCTCGTCCACCAGCAGGTCGGGCCGGCGGGTACGTGCCTCCAGGTCGCGCACGTGGTCGATGAGCTCCCGGTTGTGGCGCCAGAAGGGGGCGCGCGTGTGAAAATCCCCTTCCACCAGGGCGAAGCGGATGAAGATCTCCCGCGCCTGTTTCGGGTCGATGGGGCCGAAGTTGACCCGCCGCCGCGACACCAGGGTGAGGCCGTAGAGGGTCACCTTCTCGTAGGCGCCCACCTGCCCGCGCCGCGCCTGCCAGTGGGGCTCGGAGTAGCTGTGCTTCACCAGGTGACCGGCCAGGGCCTCCACCCACTCGGGCTGGATGCGGGCGCAGGTGCGGGCGTAGAGCCGGGTGGTCTCCACCAGCTCGGCGGCCACCACCCACTTGGGCGCCTTCTCGAAGAGCCCGGAGCCGGGAAAGAGGTGGAAGCGGCGGTTGCGCGCACCGAGGTAGCCGTCCCGCTTCCTGCCGCTGTCGCGGAAGCCCACGTGGCTGAGCAGGCCCGAGAGGATGGCGCGGTGCAGGGTCTCGTAGTCCGCCTCCTGCTGATTGTCGCGGTAGCCCATCTCGTGCATCTGGGTCTTGAGCTGGGTGTGGATGTCGCGCCACTCCTGCACCCGGGTCCAGGAGAGGAAGTGGTCGCGGCACAGGCGCTGGAACTTGCGCCGGGTGAGATGGCGCCGCTTCTCCTCCAGGAAGTTCCACAGGTTCAGGTAGCCGAGGAAATCCGACTCCTCGTGGCGGAAGAGGTCGTGGGCCTCGTCCGCCTGCTGCTGTTTCTCCAGGGGACGGTCGCGGGGATCCTGCACCGAGAGGGCGGCGCCAATGACCAGCATCTCACGCAGGCAGCCGGTGTGGGCCGCCTCCAGCAGCATGCGGCCGATGCGCGGGTCCACCGGTAGGCGCGCCAGCTTGCGCCCGAGCTGGGTCACCTTGCCCAAGCCGTCCAGGGCGCCGATCTCCTCCAGCACCCTGTAGCCGTCGCGCACCTGGCGGCTGTCGGGGGGATCGACGAAGGGGAAGCGCTCGATCTCGCCGAACCCGAGCACCTTCATCTGCAGGATCACCGCCGCCAGGTTGGTGCGCTGGATCTCCGGCTCGGTGAACTCGGGACGGGCCAG
>JALWGP010000308.1:0-5747 GCA_027038775.1 Sedimenticola sp.
GAAGAATATCCGGTCGAGACACGCGATGTCAGCGTCACTGCCGGGGTACATGCCAGTGTCGAGCTGCCAGTGGAGTGGGGACGCTACCGGCTGGAGGTGATCGATACCGCTACCGGCCGCAAGAGCAGTCTGCGCTTCGTCGCCGGTACTGACTGGCACGCCGAACGTGAGCTGAGCCGGCAGAGCAGTCGTCCCGATGTCGTCGGGCTGTCGCTGGACAAACCGGCCTACCACGGTGGCGAGACGGCACTCCTGACGATCAATCCGCCCCACGATGGTCAGGCGCTGATTCTGGTCGAGGGCGACCGGCCACTATGGACCGGCCACCAGGCGGTCAAACGGACCGGTACGGTGGTGGAGATCCCCATATCGCCCAAGTGGCGACGGCATGACATCTACGTTTCCGTGGTGGTGCTGCGGCCGGCCAGCAAAGCCGCCAGCATCACACCGACTCGCGCCTTCGGCTTGATCCACTTACCGCTGGATCGCGAGGACCGCCACCTCGCCCTCACCATCGACAGCGTGGACAAGAGCGAGCCCGACAAGCCGCTGGAGGTGACCGTAAGGCTTGCCAATGCGATGCCGGGCAAACGCTACCACGTCACCGTTGCGGCCGTCGACACCGGTGTGCTAAACCTCACCGATTTCGCCACTCCCGATCCTTTTGACGGTTTCTTTGGCCGGCGTCGCTATGGCGTCGAAAGTCGTGACCTCTATGGCGCGCTGATCGAGCTGAACCGCTACAACAGGGCGACGCTGCGATTCGGCGGTGATGCCCCCAACCGTGTCGGCAAGGCGCCGGCGGCTGAAATCCAGATCGTCTCGCTGCACAGCGGCCCGATGGAGTTCGATGCCAATGGTGAGGCCCGGGTCAGCTTCAAGCTGCCCGACTTCAACGGCCGCCTGCGGCTGATGGCCGTGGCCTTCGGTGACGAACAGTTTGGTCATGCCGAGCGCGAAGTGACCATCGCCGCGCCGGTGGTAACGCAACTGGCGATGCCGCGCTTTCTCGCCACGGGCGACAAAGCGACGCTGGTGCTCGATCTGAGCAACCAGAGCGGCAAACCGCAAACACTGAAGCTGAAGCTGAAATCCAGCGCGCTGCTGAAGCTCGGAGAGGGCGAACGGAAGGTCACGCTGGCCAAGGGCGAACGCAAGACGTTGCGCTTCCCGGTGGAGGCGGGCCTTGATCCCGGCGTGGCGAAACTGACACTGACGGCCTCCGGCGACAACCTGACCATCCGCCGGCAATGGTCGCTAGCACTGCGGTTTGCATGGCCTCAGTTGTACCGCCGGCAACGGGTGCCCATCGATCCGGGCCAATCGGTCCGATTCGATCTCGGTCTACTCCACCAGCTGGTGCCATTCAGCGCTGAGGCCCAACTGCACCTAGATGACCACATCGATCTCGATATGAAGGCGCAGTGGCAGGGGCTGCTGCGATATCCCTACGGCTGTTTGGAGCAGACCGGCAGTCGCGTCTGGCCGTGGCTCCATGCCAGTGGCGACATTGCCAGGGCATTGAAGCTGCCAGAAGGCAAACTGTTCGAGCGGGCAAAACGCATTGACGCGGGTTTACGCCGCATCGAGGGAATGCAGCTGCCCAGCGGCGGCTTCGGCCTGTGGGACAACCGCTCGCCAGAGGAACACTGGCTGACAGCCTATATCACCGACCTGCTGCTCGAGGCTGAGGCGCAGGGTTTTCCGGTGCAGCGGGAAATGAAGGAGGCAGCGTTGAAGCGGCTCGAGGACTATCTGCGTGAACCATTACTCGGCTTCGAGCGCTACACCGAATTCGATGATGCCTACCGTTTCGCCTATCGCGCCTACGCCGGTTATGTGCTGTCACGAGTCAACCGCGCCAATCTTGGCCAGCTCCGCAGTCTCTGGGACCATCAGGCGAAACAGGCCCGCTCCGGTCTGCCGTTGGTGCATCTGGGACTGGCGCTGCTGAACGAGGGCGACCATCGGCGCGGTGAGGAGGCGGTGCGGGCAGGGCTCGAGCGCACGCGTAATTCCGCCGAATACCTCGGCGATTACGGTTCGACCATTCGCGATGACGCCCTGATGGTCTACCTGCTGAAAGGGCGACCCGCCTACCACAAGGCGATGGTCGACAAGTTCATGTCGCTGGTGGATGCTGTTGCAGTTCGCAATTACCTCAGCACGCAGGAGCGCAACGCGCTGTTTCTCGCTGCGCTGGCGATGCGCGAGCAGAGTGGCAGCCCGTGGCGGGCGCGGCTGCATAAGGGTTCGGAAGCGGTCGATCTGGATCGTGACCAGCCCTACGATGCATCGCTGGGCGCTGATGGGCTTGCTGGTGGGCTGAGCGTCGAAAACCTTGGCCAGCAAATGCTCTGGGCTACCCTGACCCTCTCGGGCCACCCCAAACAGCCACCGGAGCCGACCAGCAATGGCTATAGGATCACCCGCCAGTTCTTCGATCGTAATGGTAAGCCGCTGGACATCCACCACTTGAAGACCGGCGACCTGGTGCTGGTGCATCTGGTTATCAACGCACCGAAACGAATGCAAGACACATTGGTAACCGATCTGCTGCCAGCCGGGTTGGAGCTGGAGAACCAGAATCTGGAACACAGCATCCGTATCGATCAATTCCGCATCGACGGCAACACGATTCCCGACCTGCAGCGTGGTACTCGAATCGTTCACCAGGGCTATCTCGACGACCGCTACGTTGCTGCCATCGACTACCTGGGATACGGCTCACACAGCCATCTCTTCTACCTGGCGCGGGCCGTGACACCTGGGCGCTACCGTATCCCGCCGCCCATGGTGGAGGACATGTACCGGCCGCAATACCGCGCCATCGGTGAGACACCGGACGAAATGGTGGTGTCACCGTAGCCGCATGGCGGAGTAGTGAAATGGCTACGCACAATCGCCATCGCCGGCCTGCTGCTGGCGGTGACACTCTGGTTGCTCGACCGTGCCTTCCCACTTGCGTTGCCGGGCGTCCGGACCGACTTCGCACGACTGGTGCTCGACCGCAACGGTCATCCACTGCGGGCCTTTGCCGACAGCAAGGGCGTATGGCGCTACCCGGTTGGGCTGGAAGATGTCTCGCCGTATTACGTCGAAGCGCTGCTCGGCTACGAGGACCGATGGTTCTGGCACCATCCGGGCATCAATCCACTGGCGTTGCTGCGGGCGGCGTGGCAGAACCTGCATAGTGGCCGGATCGTCTCCGGCGGTTCGACACTGACCATGCAGGTGGCGCGACTGCTCCACCCCCACCGCCGTTCATTGCTGGGCAAACTGACACAGATACTGCGTGCTTTGCAGCTCGAATGGCATCTGGACAAGCGAGAGATTCTCACGCTCTACCTCAATCGCGCGCCGTTTGGCGGCACTGTGGAAGGCATCGCCGCAGCCAGTCATGCCTATTTGAGTAAATCGCCGGCCGAACTGACCCGCGCTGAGGCGGCGTTGCTGGCGGTGCTGCCTCAGGCACCGTCGCGACTGCGACCCGATCGCCATCCAAGACGCGCACAGGCGGCACGCAACAAGGTGCTCGACCGGCTGGCGCGTGAGGGTATCTGGTCAGAGGAAGCGGTCGCTGAAGCACGGCGTGAACCGGTGGCGGGCTACCGTCTGCATCAGCCGATGCGCGCGCCGCTGCTAGCACGGCGATTGACACAGACCTGGCCGGATGTGCGTGTCATCACCAGCACCATCGACGCCGCGCTGCAGGCGCGAGCGCGCAGTACGCTGGTCCATTATCTGCGCCGCCTGCCCAAGCAGAGTTCTGCAGCGGTACTGATCGTGGACAATGTCAGCGCAGAGGTGCGGGCCTATATCGGCTCGGCCGACTTCTTCGACGCCGAACGTTACGGACATGTGGACATGGTACACGCCCGCCGTTCGCCGGGTTCAACGCTCAAGCCCTTTCTCTATGGGCTGGCACTAGATGCGGGACTGATCCACTCAGAATCGCTGTTGATCGATGCACCCCGGGTCGGCAGGCCCTACCGCCCGGCCAATTTCGAGGGCGGATTCTCCGGGCCGGTCAGTGTCAGCCGTGCGCTGCAACAATCGCTGAACGTACCGGCCGTCAATCTACTGGAGCACTATGGACCGCACCACTTCGTTGCCCGTTTGCGCAATGGCGGGCTCGATCTGCAGCTTCCAACGGGTGCCGAACCGAATCTGTCGGTCATCCTCGGTGGCGTGGGCGTGTCGCTGGAGACACTGGTCTCCGCCTATGTCGGGCTATCTAACGGGGGAGAAGTAAGGCCGCTGGTCTTTCGCAAAGGGGACAGGCCGACACCACGCCGGTTGCTTTCACCTGGCGCTGCTTGGATCGTCCGTGACATCTTGCGACGCACCCCCGAGCCAGGCCGGTTGAGCGATATGTTGTCGGTACAACGGCACGACATTGCCTGGAAGACCGGCACCAGCTACGGTTTTCGGGACAGCTGGGCTATCGGCGGGAGCGACCGCTGGACCGTCGGCGTCTGGGTGGGCCGGCCCGATGGCACACCGATGCCAGGTCACTGGGGCGGCGAGACCGCCGCACCGTTGATGTTCCAGCTCTTCCGGATGCTGCCCTCGGCGAACCGCTCTGCCCCTACCCGCCCCGAGTCGGTCAGCAAAGAGACCATCTGCTGGCCCCTCGGCACCGCAGCAGCGACGCAACCGTAAGCCCACTGCCGCCAGCGGCGTGAAGCACTGATCCTCAACGGCCAGATTCCACCCACCTTGCCCGACCCGCACAGTTCTTACCAGCCCAATCCGCTACGCTACTGGATCGACCGCCAAACCGGCCTGCGAGTCGATGGCCGCTGCGGCGTCGCCGACCCCATACCAAAATCAATCGCACTCTGGCCTGCTGCCGTCGAGCCCTGGCTGCCTCGTAGTGAACGCGCCGCTGCCAGACTACCTCGCCGCGATCCGCGCTGTCCCGATACCGGATACACCACTCTGGCGCGGCTCCACATCATTGGTGTCAAAGACGGTAGTCTTCTCCGTGCCGCGACGGCTGGCGAACTGCCCACTGTCAATCTTGCCACGAGCGGCGCAACCGGCACGGTACATTGGTACATCGACGGAAAACTGGCATATACCGTGCCTTCCGCCACTATCATAGCCCACCGCTTTGCTAGCACCGGTCACCACCAGATCATCGCCATCGACGATGCCGGTCAGGTGGACAGAATTGAAGTCAATGTGGTTGGTAGCTAGGGAACCTAACGGTGATAGGTCGCAGACCGCTGAAGCATCTATTGGAAAAGAAAAATGAGAGACTTGGAAAGATAAAGAAGACCTCGACCGTGTAACCTGTGCCAGCGCCTTTGCAATAAAGCAATGTTCGGGGACTGTTACTTCCCCTCGCCGTTCGGGTGACCATCCCCTTGCCGAGCCAACAGGAGACTTTCTCCCCCAGGTCATCCCTTCGCCACAACAGCTCGGGGAATAGCGCCAGTCATGTCGTTGCACGCCGTACTTGGCCCACAACGAAAAAAGGCGCCCGAAGGCGCCTTTTGCTCGGACAGGTGTCAACCCGCTCAGATGCCGGATCCCTTGGCACCGGTGAATTCGGGATAGGCTTCCATCCCGCATTCGGCCAGGTCCACGCCCTCGTACTCCTCCTCCTCGGAGACACGCAGGCCCATGACCACCTTGAGGATCAGCCAGACCACGATGCTCACGCCGAAGACCCAGCCAAAGATGGTGCCTGCGCCGATGAGCTGGCCGCTGAAGCTGGAACCACTGTTGGTCACGGG
>JALWGP010000308.1:5757-8371 GCA_027038775.1 Sedimenticola sp.
GCTGCACCGAACAGGGTCGCCTGCAGCACCGAGGGGGTGGAGGGCTCGGCGGTGATCACCACCAGGCCGGCCAGGGCACCGTTGAGCGCCATGGTGAGATCCGCCTTGCCGAAGAGGCTCTTGGCCACGATGAGGGCGGCCACCACGCCGGCGGCAGCGGCGGCATTGGTGTTGACGAAGACCATGGCCACCGAGTTGGCGTTGGCGATGTCACCCAGCTTCAGCACGGAACCGCCGTTGAAGCCGAACCAGCCGAACCAGAGGATGAAGGTACCCAGGGTGGCCAGCGGCAGGTTGGCGCCCGGGATGGGCCGGATCTCACCATTAGGACCGTATTTGCCCTTGCGGGGGCCCAGCAGGAGCACGCCGGCCAGGGCGGCGGCGGCGCCAGCCATGTGCACGATGCCGGAACCGGCGAAGTCGGAGAAGCCCAGGTCACCCAGGTTGTAGAGTCCGAACACCGCATTGCCACCCCAGGTCCAGGAACCCTCCATGGGGTAGATGAACCCGGTCATCACCACCGCGAAGAGCAGGAAGCTCCACAGCTTCATCCGCTCGGCCACGGCACCGGAGACGATGGACATGGCGGTGGCCACGAACACCACCTGGAAGAAGAAGTCGGAGGCCGTGGAGTAGACGGAATCGCCATTGAAGCCGTTTTCCGCCGACGCCTTGAGAGCATCCGCCACCAGGGAGTCGCCGCCGGCCAGGCCGGAGAGCAGGTACTCGCCACCGTACATCAAGGCATAGCCGGACACCATGTACATGATGCAGGAGACCGCGTACAGCGCCACGTTCTTGGTGAGGATCTCCACCGTGTTCTTGGCGCGCACCAAGCCCGCCTCCAGCATGGAGAAGCCGGCCGCCATCCACATCACCAACGCACCCATCACCAGGAAGTAGAAGGTGTCGATGGCGTACTGCAGTTCGAAAATCTGGTTTTCCATCGGTCAGCTCCTCCTCGTCACAGCGCTTCGCGACCGGTCTCGCCGGTACGGATGCGGATGGTCTGTTCCAGCGGCGAGACGAAGATCTTGCCGTCGCCGATCTTGCCGGTGCGGGCGGCATTGACGATGGCCTCCACCACCTGATCCACCTGGTCCTCGGCCACGGCCGCCTCCAGCTTGATCTTGGGCAGGAAATCCACCACGTACTCGGCCCCGCGGTAGAGCTCGGTATGACCCTTCTGCCGGCCGAAGCCCTTCACCTCGGTGGCGGTGATGCCCGCCACGCCCACCTCGGAGAGGGCTTCGCGGACGTCATCCAGCTTGAAGGGCTTGATGATTGCAGTTACCAGTTTCATTGCTCACTCCTCACTCGAAGGTCTTGGCCCAGGAGATGACGAACTTCACGTCGTCGGTGTCGTTACTCCAGTAGTTGGTCGCGGCGCTGGCGTCGAAGTCCGTGTTGGCCTTGGACACGGTGAAGGTGAAATCACCCCACTGGCCGGCGCTCTTGGTGATGTCCAGCTGCACGTGACCGTAGTTCACGTCGTCGCCATGGTTGTTGGCATTCTCCCAGGCGGTGCTGGTATCGAAGTCGTAGTAGCCGGCGGTGCCGCCGATACTCCAGGTCTCGGCCACGTCGAAGCTGGCAGAGAGGTAGTAGTAAAGATCCCCGCTGTCGAAGGGGGCGCCGCTGGAGGCCTGACCGTTGACGGTGTAGGCGATTCCGGCCTCGAGGAATTTCCAGGAGCCGCTCAGGTAGAGCTCGGTGAAATCGGAATCGTCATAGTTGTCGTCGGGGTAGTAGTAGTAGATGACACCGACATCGTAGCCGAATTCACCCACCTCGCCGGCGTAACCACCGTAGAAGTCCACCTCGGCGCCGCTGCCCACGCCCCAATCGATGTTGGAGGCCCAGGTGCCCAGGTAGAAGCCGGACTCGTGGCTCCAGTCGATGCCACCGGAGATGGCTGCATCGTCGCCGGTCTGGGTGACGCCCCGCCACAGGTAGTTGCTGGTGGCACCAATGTTGGCGCTCAGTTCGGCTTGGGCCAGGGAAGAGGCGCCCAGCAGGGCCGCTCCACAGGCAATGGCGAGTTTCTTCATTTTCATCGCTTTACTCCTCGGATCGTGATTGGCATGAAAGTAGGGAAAAACCACGCATCATCACTAGCATGGATCGTGCCATTTAAGAATATTCAATGAATATCAATACGTTGCATGCGAACAGATGGCCCGTTTCCGTGCTCCCCGTGAACGCCGTGCACCATTTGGGGGAGCCCCCGGCTGCGAACGGGCGCTCGTTGCGCCGATTCGGGGCATGAGGCTGGACAGGAACGCACCGCCCGGGTAGCCTGAAGGCCTGTCTGCGGAGGGACAAGAAGATGCTCGACCCGAAAGTCATCGACGAGATTTCCAGCAAGGTCACCGCCAACCTGCCCAAGGGGCTGCAGGCCTTGCAGAGCGACCTGCAACACAACCTGCGCAGCACCCTTGGGGCCGCACTGGGCAAGCTGAACCTGGTGACCCGGGAGGAGTTCGAGATCCAGCAGGCGGTGCTTGCACGCACCCGGGCCAAGGTGGACGTCCTGGAACGGCGCGTCGTGGAACTGGAAAAAGCGCTGGAAAACAACCGATCCAAAAAACTCAAAGGGGCCATCGTCAACCAC
>JALWGP010000309.1 GCA_027038775.1 Sedimenticola sp.
CCACAACCACGCGGGAGACGAAGACATGCCGACGAAACCAACCCTCGGGTTCCTGCTCGCCCTGCTGTTGCTGGCCGTCACCTCCGGCGCCCCGGCGGCGCCGGCGGAGAGCGACAAACCCTTTGCCGAGAAACACGTGGTGCTGCAGATCAGCGACCCCAACCCCTTTAAGCAGACACTGGTGCTGAACGTCGCCACCAACCTGCTGCGCCACTACGGCCAAGACCGCGTCGATATCGAGATCGTGGCCTTCGGCCCGGGCCTGCGCCTGCTCCTGGCAGGCAACGTCAACCAATCCCGCATCGAGGGACTGGCGGGCCAGGGCGTCCGCTTCGCCGCCTGCTCCAACACCATCCGCGCCTTCACGAAGAAGCTGGGCAAAGAGCCCGAGCTCGACCCCCATGCCGTGCGCGTCTCCGCCGGCGTGGTGCGCATCCTCGACCTTATCGACCAGGGCTACGTGCTGATCAAGCCCTGACCATCCGCTTTTCGATCGACCACATCCAGACTCCAGAGGGGGAAACACCATGAAGAAACTGTCTGCCACCATCGCACTGGCGGGAACGCTCGGCCTGGGCCAGGTCCAGGCCGCCAACTGGCTCATGCTCCAGGGCACGGAACCGGCGGGTGCCGCGCCCCGCGCCAAGGTGTGGGGCTTCATCCAGCCCGAGTTCCAGTCCACCGATGGCACCAAGCTCGAGGCCGGCCCCTGGAAGGGACAGGACGCCGTCTTCAACGTCATCGGGCCCGACCTGGATTCGGACAACACCATCCAGCTTCGGCGGGCGCGCATCGGCGTGCGCGGCACCGGCTTCGGCCTGGACAGCGGCGTCAACTATTTCATCCTGGCCGAGCTGGGCAACAACGGCATCACTCAGCTGGGTGACTCGGGCGCGGTGAAGCTCACCGACGCCAGCGTCACCTTCAACTACCTTCCCGGCGCCCGCATCCGCGTGGGCCAGTTCAAGTACCCCGGCTCGGAAGAGGGCTTGCAGGCGATCCATGTCTTCAACTACGTCAACTTCACCAACATCACCAACCAGCAGCTGCTGGAGCGCTTCTTCGACGAGGACGGATCCCGCCCCGCCACCACCGAGGACCTGATCAACGAGCCCAACGGCCCCATCGGCGCCTTCCGGGACATCGGCATCCAGGTGTTCGACACCTTCACCATGGACAAGTGGGAACACAGCTACGCGGTGATGGTGGGCAACGGCAATGGCATCGCCCGCAGCGACAACGACGGCAACAAGGACTGGTACCTCTACTGGTCCTCGGAACTGGTCTTCGGCGGCAAGGGGCCACGCCGCCAGGGCTGGAAGCTCTTCGCCTGGTACCAGGACGGCAAGCGCACCCTGCAGTACGCCAACGGAAACGCCACGAAGCAGGAGTTCGACCGCACTCGCTGGGGCCTGGGCACCACCTACCTCAAGGGCAAGTGGCGGGCAGCAGCGGAATACATCAAGGCCGACGGCATGATCTTCAACGGCACCGACGGCGCCGCCGTGCCGGGCTCGCTGAACAACGCGGGAACCGCCTACGCCTCCTGGAACGTGTTGCCGGAAGACGAAGCAGACGGCTGGTATCTGGACGTGGGCTACAAGGTGCTACCGCAGCTCGAGCTCGACCTGAGGTACGACATCGAGCACCGCGGCACCAACACCGACAAGAACCAGCGCGACCTGGAGACCTGGACTCTGGGCGCCCAATGGTTCTTCAACAAGAAGGCGCGGGTCATCGCCAACTACGAGTTCCGCGACATCGAGGCGCCGGGACTCGCCTCCAGCGCGGTGCCCAACCAGATCCTGGACGGGGTGGACGACCGCTTCTCCATCCAGCTGCTCGCCATCTTCTGAGCCGGGCCGGAGCCACCCGGCCGAACCGGGCCCACCGGCGTCGACCGCCGGTGGGCCTTTTTCAGTGCACGTACTGCTTCAGCTTCTGCACCAGCTGGTCCGGCGTGATGCCGTGGGCGAACGTGGTGATGAAACGGCCATCGGGCGCCATCAGGTAGAGGCTGGCGGTGTGGTCGATGAGGTATTTCTCCGGGTGGGCGGGATCGTCCACCACCTTTTCCACGACCACCCCGAATTCCTTGATGATGCGCTGGGTCATTGCCTCGGTGCCACGCAAGCCGATGAGGGTCTTGCCAAAGTAGTTCACGTAGTCCGCCATCACTTTCTGGGTATCCCGCTGGGGGTCCACGGTGATGAAATAAGGCTGGACGCGTTTGGCCTCGGGATCGAACTTCTTGAGGGCGGTCATCATCACGCTCAGGGAGGTGGGGCAGACATCGGGGCAATAGGTGTAGCCGAAGTAGATGAGCTGGTACTTGCCCTTCATGTCCTCTTCCGTGACCATGTTGCCTTTGTGGTCCGTGAGCAGGAAGCGACCGCCGATACGGCCACTGTCCGGGACGGGTGCCGGAGTGACTTCCGGTTCATTGGCAGCCTCCAGGCCGGCGGCGGTCTTGCTCACGCAGGCCTTGATGAGGCTGGTGTTGTGCTCCATGAGTTTCAGATAGAGGCCTTCCCCCGGCTCCAGGGTGCTGCCGAAGCTGTCCAGCTCCACGTGGTTGATGTCCACGCCGCTGACCAGCAGGTCCAGGGCGGGCATTTTCATGCCGGCTTCCGTGAGCAGGCAGGCATACCAGCCGTTTTGCAGCTTCTGCCGCTC
>JALWGP010000310.1 GCA_027038775.1 Sedimenticola sp.
CAAGGGTGCCGGCGGGGGCAGCATGCTCAACCTCCGTCCGAAGCTGGAAGGAAGGGCGCTCGAGCTGGCCCCGCCACTCGCCAAGGAGGCCGAAGCGGCCCGGGAACTCGCGCTGGGCGTACGCATCACCGAAAAGGAGAGGAAGCTGACCCTGCGCCTGGACGACGACCTGGGGCTCACCGCGCTCGTCGGCCCCGACGACAGGTTCGGACTCTCTGCTGCCCTCTCCCACCTGCCCCTGCGCCCCTGGATCCGATGGTTCAGCAGGATGCCGGAAACGGGCCCGGAAGGGGCGCCGAAGATCGGCAGCATCAGGCTGCAGGTGAAAAGGCTGGAAGCCTACCCCCTGCTGGCGGACGATCTCCTGCTGGAACTCGAAAAAGCCGGGAACGGATGGCAAGGCACGATGAAAAGCGACGCCATCACCGGTACGCTCCGGCTCGGGTCCGGCAAGGGGCGCCAGAAGCTCGAACTGGACCTCGAAGTGCTGCGCCTCGCCACGGCCTCGCCCGTCACCCCTCCCCCCTCCTCCTCCGGGATCGACACGCTTCCCGATCCCCGTTCCATGGCATTGCTGGAACTGCGCGCCAGAAAGTTCTACTTCAACCAGGCCGACCTCGGCGAACTCCGTGTTCGCTCTTCCGAAGCCCCCCACGGGCAGATCATCGAAACACTCGAGCTCACCGGCGGTATCGCACGGATCGAGGCCCGTGGTGAGTGGGTGGAGGAGCCGGATGGCCAGTTCACCCACATGAAAGGCACCCTCAACACCGACGACATGGGCCGCTTCCTGCGGGAGGCGATGCGCATGGATTTTCTCGCCGGCAGCAAAGCCTATTTCAGCTTCGACATCACTTGGCCCGGCGCTCCCTTCCAGTTCGACCCGGCCCGTCTGGCAGGCAGGCTCCAGCTGGACATGACTGCCGGTCGTTTCCTCAACATCAAGCCGGGCGCGGCCCGCATCCTCGGGCTGCTCAACGTGCGCGCCCTCGAGCGGCGCCTGAAGTTCGGTTTCAAGGACCTCTACGAAGAGGGACTGGCCTTCGACACCATCATGGGCAGTTTCCAGCTGGAGGACGGACTCATCTACACCAACGACCTGGAGGTCAGCGCGCCCTCCAGCCAGATCCGCATCGCCGGCAGCACCAGCCTGGCCAACCGCACCCACGACCAGCTGGTCACCGTCTCGCCCAGACTCGACGCCACCCTGCCACTGGCCGGCGCCGTCGCCGGCGGCCCGGTGGCGGGGCTGGTGGTGCTGCTGGCCCAGCAGGCCTTCTCCAGCAAGCTGGAAAAGATCCAGCGCATGCACTACAGCGTCACCGGCTCCTGGGACGATCCCCGCGTGGAGCCGCTGGGCAGGAAGAAGACACCTCCACCGGAAGAGGAGGCCGGGATCCTGGAACAGTAGGAGGCCCCCGGGCCGAACCGCGGAGCCCGTGTTATCCTTGCCGCACGGACATTTCTTTTCACCCGGACGATGACAGAACAAAAATTCACCGCCGCCTGCATCCAGCTGGCATCCGGCTCCAACGTGAACGCCAACCTCATCGAAACCGAAAAACTGGTGGAGCACGCCGTGCAGCGGGGGGCCCGGCTGGTGGTACTGCCGGAGAACTTCGCCTTCATGGGCGCAGGAAGCCACGACCTGCTCGAGGTGAAGGAGGCAGACCACGACGGCCCCATCCAGCACTTCCTCTCCCAGCTGGCGCAGCGACTCGGCATCTGGCTGGTGGGCGGCACCGTGCCCATCACCACCGGGCGGGAGGACAAGGTGCGTGCCGCCTGTCTGGTCTTCGACGACCGGGGCCAGCGGGTGGCCCGCTACGACAAGATGCACCTCTTCGATGCCCGCCTGGTGGAGACCGACGAACACTACGTGGAGTCGGAGACCATCGAGCCGGGTGACACCCCCTGCGTGGTGGACTCCCCCTTCGGCAGGCTGGGGCTGTCGGTCTGCTACGACCTGCGCTTTCCCGAGCTCTACCGCGCCATGCTCGACCAGGGCATGGAGCTGCTGGTGCTGCCCGCCGCCTTCACCGCCATGACCGGCGAGGCCCACTGGGAGCTGCTGCTGCGCGCCCGCGCCATCGAGAACCTGAGCTTCGTGCTGGCCGCCGCCCAGGGCGGTTTCCACATCAGCGGCCGCCAGACCTGGGGCCACAGCATGATCGTGGACCCCTGGGGCACCAAGCTGGGCGAGCAGACCAGCGGCAACGGCCCGGTACTGGCGGAGATCGACCGCGAGTTCCAGCAGGCCACGCGCCGCAATTTCCCCAGCCTGGACCACCGCCGACTCCACTGCCGCTGAGAACCGCCTGGCCATGAACGACAGCCTGAGCATCGCCCGGGAGACCCTCCTCGCCCCCGCGCAGATCACCGAGCACCACCTGCGCGAGGTGATGGAACGGCTCGCTGGCCACGGCGTGGACGCCGCCGACCTCTTCTTCCAGTACAGCCGGCTCGAGTCCTGGGTGCTGGACGACGGCATCGTCAAGGAGGGCAACTTCAGCCTGGAGCGGGGGGCCGGCCTGCGCGCCATCCGTGGCGAGAAGACCGGCTTCGCCTACACCGAGGAGCTGAACCTGGAGAACCTGCTGGAGCCGGCCGGCTCCACCCGCACCATCGCCCGCGCCGACCAGCCGGGCAGCACCGCCGTGGGCAGTCCCGGCA
>JALWGP010000311.1 GCA_027038775.1 Sedimenticola sp.
GTGCTGGGCCTTGATGGCGGCGATCCGTGCCGAGTTGACCCGGCTCATCTGGCCGGCGCCCACGCCGATGGTCTGACGGTTGCGGCCATAGACGATGGCGTTGGACTTGACGAACTTGGCCACCCGCCAGGTGAAGAGCAGGTCGCGCATC
This sequence comes from Sedimenticola sp., assembly GCA_027038775.1. Taxonomy (GTDB): domain Bacteria; phylum Pseudomonadota; class Gammaproteobacteria; order Chromatiales; family Chromatiaceae; genus Thiolapillus. Next base: position 152 of record JALWGP010000311.1, read on the forward strand.
TCCTCTTCGGTGGGGGCGCGTTGGGTGACCACGGTCAGTTCGTTGTAGAGGGCCAGGTCGGCGTCCTGCACAAGCAGGCCGCCGTTGACCCGCTTGAAATCGAGCCGCGCCGTGGGGGCTTCGGGCCCCTCGCCGCATTCGAGGAGGCGCACGTTCTTCTTGGCCGCCACCGCCTCGGCCGCCGCGCTCGAAACCCGCGGGGCTATGATCACTTCCACGAACTGGCGCTCGACGATGGCGGCGGCGGTCTCGCCGTCCAGCTCGCGGTTGAAGGCGATGATGCCGCCGAAGGCCGATTCGGGATCGGTGGCATAGGCGCGGTCGTAGGCTTCCAGCAGGGTCTCGCCGAGGGCCACGCCGCAGGGGTTGGCGTGCTTGACGATCACGCACGCCGGCCCTTCGTCGAACTGCTTGACGCACTCCAGGGCGGCGTCGGTGTCGGCGATGTTGTTGTAGGAGAGTTCTTTGCCCTGGAGCTGGCGCGCGGTGGCCACGCTGGCTTCCTTGAGCTCGTGTTCGACGAAGAAGGCCGCCTTCTGGTGGGGGTTCTCGCCGTAGCGCATGGTCTGCACCTGGCGGAACTGGAAATGGATGGTGTTGGGAAAGTCGCGCTTCTCGCCGCTGAACTCCAGGGCGCCCAGGTAGTTGGCGATGGCGCCGTCGTAGCGGGCGGTGTGCTCGAAGGTCTTCACTGCCAGGCGGAAGCGGGTCTCGTCGGTGAGGGCGCCGTCGTTCTGCTTCATCTCCGACAGCACCGCGGCGTAGTCCAGGGGATCCACCACCACCGCCACGTCGTGGTGGTTCTTGGCGGCGGCGCGGATCATGGTGGGGCCGCCGATGTCGATGTTCTCGATGGCGGTCTCCAGGTCGCAGTCGGGGTCGGCCACCGTCTGCTCGAAGGGGTAGAGGTTCACCGCCACCAGGTCGATGGGCAGGATGCCGTGCTCGGTCATCACCACCTCGTCCAGGTCGCGCCGGCCGAGGATGCCGCCGTGGATCTTGGGGTGGAGGGTCTTCACCCGGCCGTCCATCATCTCGGGAAAGCCGGTGTAGTCGCTCACCTCGGTGACCTCGATGCCGTTCTCCTGCAGCAGCCGGGCGGTGCCGCCGGTGGAGAGGATTTCGACCCCGGCCTCGCGCAGGCCGCGGGCGAATTCCACCACCCCGGTCTTGTCGGAGACGCTGATGAGGGCTCGCGTGATCTTGTTCATGAGCTGGATTCCTGAAACTGGCAGATGAGAAATTGGAGAGCATGTAGGAGCGGCGCCCCCGCCGCGAACCCGAGATGGCATGGAGTGTCTTCGTTGTTCGGCGCGAGGACGCGCCTCCTACAAAAATATCGTTTCATGAAAGTTCGTGGATCGGGCTTGAGTCCGACGAGTCTAGCGACAAAGCTTGAAGGCCGGTGGAGGTTCCGAGAAAAATTCAGTCGAGACCATGGTGGGCCAGCTTCTTGCGCAGGGTGCTGCGGCTGATGCCCAGCAGGGCGGCGGCCCGGGTCTGGTTGCCGCCGGTGTGCTCCATCACCGTCTGCAGCAGCGGGCGCTCCATCTCGCCCATCACCAGCTGGTAGAGGTTGGCGGCCTGGTGGCCGTCGAGCTGTTCGAAGTAGCTTTCCAGGGCTTCGCGCACGCAGTCGGCCAGCGACTCGGCGCGCTGTCGGTGCTTCACCACCAGCGCCTCCTCAGCGGAAAAGCCCCCTGTCTCCTCGAAACTCATGCGGCATGCCCCCCGGTATTCCACATTCGGGATGCCCGGCCGTGGCGTCGTCCCGAAAGAATGCTTCGATCAGTCGTCGTTGTTCGCGTGCGGACTCCGCGGCGTTGATGCGGCGGCGGAACTCCGCGCCCCCCTTCATCTCCCGGCTGTACCAGGCGATGTGCTTGCGCGCGATGCGCACCCCGTGGCGTTCGCCATAGAGCGCATGGATCGCCTCCAGGTGCTCCAACAGCAGCAAGCCGATCCAGAGCGGCTCCGGCGGCGGCAGCAGGCTGCCGTGTTCCAGGTAGTGGCCGATCCTCTGGAAGATCCAGGGGCGCCCCTGCGCGGCGCGGCCTATCATGATAGCGTCGGCCCCGGTGAATTTCAGCACCTCGCGGGCCTTTTTTTCGCTGTCGATGTCGCCGTTGGCCACCACCGGGATCGCAACCGCCTGTTTTACCTGGCGAATGGTTTCGTACTCGGCCTCGCCGGAAAAACGGCAGGCCCGGGTGCGGCCATGGATGGTGAGCATGGCGATGCCGCTGCACTCGGCGATGCGGGCGATCTCCAGGGCGTTGCGGCTCGCGGGATCCCAGCCGGTGCGGATCTTCAGGGTCACCGGCACCTCCACCGCCTTCACCACCGCCTCGAGGATCCGCGCCACCAGGGCCTCATCGCGCAGCAGTGCCGAGCCCGCCGCCCTGCGGCATACCTTCTTCGCCGGGCAGCCCATGTTGATGTCGACGATCTGGGCGCCCAGGTCCACGTTCACGCGGGCCGCCTCGGCCATGGTGCGGGGATCGTTGCCCAGGATCTGCACCGCCACCGGCGGTTCCTCGCCCTGGTGCCGGAGGCGGGTGAGGGTCTTGCGGCTGCCCCAGAGGCTGGTGTCGGCGGTGACCATCTCGGAGAAGGCCAGGCCGGCGCCGAAGCGGCGGCAGAGGTTGCGGAAGGGCAGGTCGGTGACGCCCGCCATGGGGGCGAGCAGCAGGTTGCTGCCGAGCTGCCAGGGGCCGATCTTCATGCGCCCGCCGGGATGAGTTCCACCTCGTAGCCCGCCACCCGGTCGGAGGGGACCGCCAGCAGCAGCTCCACCTCCAGGATTTCGCCCGCTGCCAGGGTTTCAGGCCCGGTTCCCTTCCGCTCCGTGTAGACGGGCGCCTCGAAGGTCCGCCGTGCCACCAGCCGCTGCTGGTCGTCGGTGAGGCTCACCTGGAGCGCCGGCAGCGGCTGCTCCTGGTCAGCGCCGTTGCGCAGCAGCAGCCTGAGGCGGTACTGCCGGGGCGCGGCGGGTTCCAATCCGCCGTCGATGAGGGTGAAGGCGATGCGGTTCTCCTTCGGGGGCAGGGTGCAGCCGAGGTAGGGGCACCACTGCTCGACCAGGGCGCGCAGCTCCGGCCGGTCGAGCCAGAGGTCGCGCTTCAGCCAGGCCAGCTGGCCCGCCAGCAGGGTGCCCAGCAGAACCAGGAAGAGGATGCCGGGGAGCGACACCCCGCGCCTGGGCTCCGGCGCCGTCTCGAACAGCAGCTCCGGGGGCACCTCGGCGGCCTTGAGCTCGGCCATCTCCGGCGGGACGTCGGTCTCCAGGGCGGCGGGCAGCGGCTCGCGCGGGGAGGGCTTTTCCAGGTCCAGCTTCTCCAGGCCGGCCAGGGTCTCCTCCATCTCCGCCAGCAGCTGGTCCATCTCCTTCTCCTCCGGCTCCTCGCCGGCCGCCTCCCCGCCCTCCTCCCCGCTCTCCCCGGGGGGCGGGGCGTGAAAGACCCTGTGGCAGGCGGTGCAGGCCACGTGAAAGTCCCCCTCGACGAGGAGGGCTTCGTCCAACTCGTACTCGGTGCCGCAGTGCGTGCATCGGATCTTCATCGCTTGACTCCGTCCAGCCGCACCCATCCCTCGAGCGAGGTCCAGGGCGCGAATTCGAATCGGGGGGCGTAGGCCCGGGCCACCTCCTCCGCCTGCTCCTCCAGGATGCCCGAGAGCACCAGCTCGCCCCCCGCGGGCAGCAGTGGCGCGAGGGTGGGGGCCAGTTCCACCAGCACGTTGGCCAGGATGTTGGCGAGGAGAAGGTCCGCCCCGCCGGGAAGGGGCTCGCCAGGAGCGAGGGTCCGCAGCCGCTCCGCCACGCCGTTGCGCCGGGCATTCTCCCGGGTTGCCGCCAGCGCCTGGGGGTCGTGGTCCACGGCGGTCACCTCCGCTGCGCCCAGCTTCAGGGCGGCGATGCCGAGGATGCCGGAGCCGCAGCCGTAGTCGATGACGTGCCGGCCCTCCAGGTTCGCGCCGTCGAGCCACTGCAGGCAGAGGGCGGTGGTGGGGTGGGTGCCGGTGCCGAAGGCGAGCCCCGGGTCGAGCTCCACCACCACGGCCCCCTCCGCCTCCACCTCCTGTCCCGAGGGGCAGATCCAGAGCCGGTCGCCGAAACGCATGGGCCGGAAGTGGTCGAGCCAGGCGCGCTCCCAGGGCTGGTCCTCGAGGGGCTCCAGGAACACCTCGGCGCCGAGGGCGTCCTCCAGCCGCCGGCGCAGCGCCGTCGTCTCGGTGTCGCCGGGAAAGAGGCCGGTGACGCGGGTACGGGTCCAGACGGGCGTCTCGCCCGGCGGGGGCTCCAGCATGGGTTCGTCCTCGGCGTCGGTGAGGGTCACCGAGAGGGCGCCCAGCTCTTCCATCCGGGCCTCGGCCTCGGCGGCCCGGGCCTTGTCCACGGTGAGGTGGAGCTGCAGCCAGCTCACGGCTCAGTCCTGCGGGGGCAGGTGTTCATTCAGCCAGTCGCGGATCCAGTGGCTGGCCCGGTTGCCGGCAAAGCGGGCCACCTCCTCCCCTTCCACGAAGAGCATCAGGGTGGGGAAGCCGCGCAGCTTGTAGCGGCCGGCCAGCTTCATGTTCTCGCCCTCGTCCACCTCCACCTTCACCAGGGCCACGCGGTGCGCCATCTCTTCCATCACCCGTTCCAGGTGGGGCGCGATGGCGTGGCAGGGGGCGCACCAGTCGGCCCAGAAGTCCACCAGCACCGGCTTGCGCGCGGAGGCCTCCAGCACCTTCTGCGGGAAGTCGTGCAGGTGCGCCTCTTCGAATTCCTTCGTCGTCTTGCCGTGCAGTGGAGCCATGTGCGGATGCGCCCGGGTGGGAAGAGCGGATTCTAGCAGAGAGGCGGCCCGGGAAGGAATTTGGCATACTCTCGGCACGCTTCCCATCTCAGGCGGACCCTAACTCCATGACGCACCAGACCATTCGCATCGCCACCCGCAAGTCGCCCCTGGCCATGTGGCAGGCCGAGCACGTGGCCGCGGCCCTGCGCGCGGCCCACCCCGGCCTGCAGGTGGAGCTGCTGGGCATGAGCACCCAGGGCGACAAGATCCTCGACACCCCCCTGGCCAAGATCGGCGGCAAGGGGCTCTTCGTCAAGGAGCTGGAGCAGGGCATGCTGGAGGGCCGGGCCGACCTCGCCGTCCACTCCATGAAGGACGTGCCGGTGGAGCTGCCCGCGGGGCTCCACCTGCCGGTGATCATGGAGCGCGAGGATCCGCGCGACGCCTTCGTCTCCAGCCGCTACGCCTCCCTCGACGAGCTGCCCGAGGGGGCGCGGGTGGGCACCTCCAGCCTGCGCCGACAGTGCCAGCTGCTGGAGCTGCGCCCCGACCTGGAATTGCTGCCCCTGCGCGGCAACGTCAACACCCGCCTGCGCAAGCTGGACGAGGGGGAGTACGACGCCGTCATCCTGGCCGCCGCCGGCCTCATCCGGCTGGGCTTCGGCGACCGCATCCGCGCCTTCATCGAGCCCGAGCAGAGCCTCCCGGCCATCGGCCAGGGGGCCATCGGCATCGAGTGCCGTGCCGATGACGAACGGGTGAACGAGCTGATCGCCCCCCTGCACCACCCGCCCACTGCCACCTGCGTGCTGGCCGAGCGGGCCATGAACAACCGGCTCGAGGGGGGGTGCCAGGTGCCCATCGCCGGCCACGCCCTGCTCGACGGCGACCGGCTCTGGCTGCGCGGGCTGGTGGGCAGCCTGGACGGGAAGGTGATCATCCGCGGTGAGGTGCGCGGCGACACCACCGAGGCCGAGACGTTGGGCAGGTCGCTGGCCGAGCGGCTGCTGGCCGACGGGGCGGATGAGATCCTCAGGGCGCTCTATCAGGCTTCATGACCTGCCACCTCCACGGTCTCAGCGTCCTCGTCACCCGGCCCCGCGAGCAGTCGGATGCCCTCTGCGAGCTCATCGAACAGGCCCACGGCCGGCCGGTGCGTTTTCCCGTGATGGAGATCGTCCCGCCCGGCGACCCGGATGCGGCGGCGAAGGTGCTGGCCCGCGCCGCCTCGGCGGACCTGCTGCTCTTCGTCAGCGCCAACGCCGTGAAGCACGCCTTCCCCCGGCTGCCCGAGATCCTGCCCGCCGAAACCGCCGTGGCCGCCGTGGGCCGCGCCACCGCCCGCGCCCTGGAGGAGGCGGGGCTGGAGCCCGACCTGGTGCCGGAGGGGCGCTTCGACAGCGAGGGGCTGCTGGCGCTGCCGCAACTGCAGGAGATGGCGGGGAAGCGGGTGATCATCGTGCGCGGCGAGGGGGGGCGCGAGACGCTGCGCGAAACGCTCCAGGCGCGCGGCGCGGAGGTGGCCTACGCCGAGGTCTACCGCCGCCGCTGCGCCGAGCGGAGCGCGGCCAACCTGGTGGCCCATTGGGAGGCCCTGGTGGAGGTGGCGACGGCGACCAGCGTGGCCATCCTCGACTGCCTGTGGCGGCTGCTGGGCGAGGCGGGCCAGGCGAAGCTGAAGGAGACGCCCCTGGTGGTGCTCAGCGGGCGCATCGCCGACCGCGCCCGGGAGCTGGGGTGCCGCCGGGTGGTGGTGACCCGGCAGGCGGGGGACCGTGCTATTCTCGAATCCCTGTGTGAACTGGCGGAGGGGGCATGAAAGGGGTGATCCGTTACCTGCTCGCCGAGGAGAACACCAACCGGCTGGTGGTGGCCGGCATCGTGCTGGGCATCCTCTTCGGCTGGCTGCTGCCCGAGTGGGCGCTGGCGCAGAAGGCCCTGGGCAAGGCCTTCGTCGCCTTTCTCAAGATGCTGGTGGTGCCGCTGGTCTTCGCCTCGGTCTACGTGGCCATCTCGGGCCTGGGCGGACTGGAGAAACTGCGCGCCATCGGCCTCAAGACCATCGCCCTCTACCTGGTGACCACGGCCCTGGCGGTGGTGGCGGCCATCGTCGCCATGAACCTCTTCCCCATCGGCGAACCGGTCTCCGCCGAGGGGCTGCGCTACGAGAAGGCGGAGCAGGTGGCCCCCTTCTCCCTGGGCAACATGCTGCTCAGCTTCATTCCCACCAACATCTTCAACGCCCTGGCCACCGGCTCCCTGATGCAGGTGATCGTCTTCGCCATCCTGCTGGCCCTGGCCAGCCTCTACCTGGAGGAGAAACACCACCGCGCTATGCTGGACGTCTTCACCGGCATCTCCGAGGCGCTGCTCAAGCTGGCCAGCTGGATCGTGCGCTTCACCCCCCTGGGGGTCTTCAGTCTCATCAGCTACGTGGTGGCGGACCAGGGCATCGCGGTGCTGGTGGACCTGTGGAAGTACATCCTGGTGGTGCTGGGCGTGATCCTCTTCCACGGGCTGGTGACCCTGCCCGGGCTCATGGCCCTGCTCGCCCGCATCAACCCCTACCCGTACTTGAAGCGGGTGCGCGAGGTGCCGCTCATGGCCTTCTCCACCGCCTCCAGCGCCGCCACCCTGCCGGTGAGCCTGAAGGTCTCCCAGGAGAAAGGGGGCGTGAGCGCCGAGACCGCCAGCTTCGTGCTGCCGCTGGGGGCCACCGTCTCCATGGACGGTACCGCCGCCTACCTCACCATCGCCGTGCTCTACATCGCCAACCTGGCCGGGCTGGAGATGGGCCTGGGCGACCAGCTGGTGCTGGGCTTCACCGTGGTGGCGCTGAGCGTGGGGGTGGCGGCGCTGCCTTCGGCCTCGCTGGTGATGATGGTGGTGATCCTCAACCAGGTGGGGCTGCCGGTGGCCTACATGGCCCTCATCGTGGCGGTGGACCGCATCCTCGACATGGCCCGCACCTCGCTCAACGTCACCTCCGACCTGGTGGTGGCCAAGACGGTGGACACCCTCAACCGCCCGGCGCGGGAGGCGGCCGCGGCCCAGGCGGCCGGGTGACACCCGGGGCTCCACCGTGGAGCGGCGGCTCCTCCTGTTCCTGTTCGGCGCCATGGCGGCGGCGCTCCTGCTCCTGGCCGCGGCCTTCCTCCACTGGCGGCAGATGGAAGAGGAGGTGGAACGCATGAACGCCCGGCTGGAACGGGCGGCAGCCGCCCAGCAGGCGCTGCAGCGGCGCCTGGAGGAGACGCAGCGCCTGCTCGAACAACAGATGACCCGCCTGCACGAGATGGAAGCAGGGCAGGCCGACGAAAAACCATCACCGACGAGGGAGGCACAGCCATGACCATCCAG
>JALWGP010000312.1:0-1864 GCA_027038775.1 Sedimenticola sp.
ATCTCCCACCAGGTGGTTCCGACGCCACTCCCGGCAGCTACCGCGGCACCTGGAAACACGATCTATCTGTTTGTTTTCATTGTAATTTCACTTGAATTTCTTCTAGTGAGGTTCGATTGGAAATGGATAAGATCAAGATCGCTGTCATCGGCATGGGCAACTGTGCCAGTTCCCTCATTCAAGGCATCCACTACTACAAGGACAAGGATCCCGCCGAGGCTATCGGCCTGATGCACCCGGTGATCGGTGGCTACGGCCCCTCGGACATCGAGGTGGTGGCCGCCTGGGACATCGACGCCCGCAAGGTGGGCAAGGACGTCTCCGAGGCCATCTTCGAGAAGCCCAACTGCACCACCGTCTTCTGCCCCGATATCCCGAAGACGGGCGTGAAGGTGGAGATGGGCCGCATCATGGACGGCTTCTCCGAGCACATGAAGGACTACCCCGAGGAGCGCACCTTCGTCCCCGCCGACGCGCCCCAGCCCACGAAGGAGCAGGTGGTACGGCGGCTGAAGGAGAGCGGCGCCGAGGTGCTGCTCAACTACCTGCCGGTGGGCTCCGAGGAGGCGACCCGTTTCTACGCCGAGTGCGCCCTGGAGGCGGGGGTGGCCTTCGTCAACAACATCCCGGTCTTCATCGCTTCCGACCCGGAGTGGGCCGCCCGCTTCGAGCAGGCCGATATTCCCATCATCGGTGACGACATCAAGGCCCAGGTGGGCGCCACCATCACCCACCGCACCCTCACCGACCTCTTCGCCAAGCGTGGCGTGAAGCTGGAACGCACCTACCAGCTCAACACCGGCGGCAACACCGACTTCCTCAACATGCTCAACCGCTCGCGGCTGGCCTCCAAGAAGGAGTCCAAGACCGAGGCGGTACAGGCGGTGGCCGCCGAGCGGCTCGACGAGGAGAACATCCACGTGGGGCCCAGCGACTACGTGCCCTGGCAGAAGGACAACAAGCTCTGCTTCATCCGCATGGAGGGCAAGCTCTTCGGCGACGTTCCCATGAACCTGGAGCTGCGCCTGTCGGTGGAGGATTCGCCCAACTCCGCGGGGGTGGCCATCGACGCCGTGCGCTGCGCCAAGCTGGCCCTGGAGCGGGGCCTGGGCGGCGTCATCCACGCGCCCTCGAGCTACTTCTGCAAGCATCCGCCGCGGCAGGTCACCGACGACGAGGCCTACCGCATGATGGAGGCCTTCATCGCCGGCGAGGAGGGCAGGCTCCATGAAGTGCCTGATACTGGCAGCAGGGAGCGGCAGCCGGCTGCGGCGGCGGGCTGACAGCAAGCCGCTGTTCCCCTTCCTGGGGATGCCACTCATCGAGAGAACCATCCGCTCCGCGCGCGCCGCCGGGGCGGATGATTTTGTGGTGGTCACGGGACACGGGGAACGGCGCTTGCGGGCCTTCCTGGAGAAGCTGTCGCGCCGCCTGGACGTGCCCATCGCCACGGTGCACAACCCCCGTTGGCGGGAGGCCGGCAACGGTGCCTCGGTGCTGGCGGCGGAGAGGGCGCTCGAGGAGCCCTTCCTGCTGCTGATGGCGGACCACCTCTTCGACCCGGAGCTGGTACGACGGCTGATCGATGCCGGGGTGCCGGAGGGCGGCCTGCGCCTGGCCGTGGACGGCGACCGTCTCAACTCCCTGGTGGACCCGGAAGACGTGACCCGGGTGCGGCGCGAGGGCGACCACATCGTGGAGATCGGCAAGGGGCTGGAGTGGTACGACGGCTTCGACACGGGCCTCTTCCTGGCCACGCCGGGGCTCTTCGCCCCCCCCCCCCCCCCCCTCGCCCAGCCCGGCCCAGCACCCCGCCGCTCCCCCAACGAGCCCCCACTCGACGCCACCCACACCCCCCCCCCCC
>JALWGP010000312.1:1874-8253 GCA_027038775.1 Sedimenticola sp.
GCGGAGGGCGACACCAGCCTCTCCGGTGGCGTGCGCCGGCTGGCGGCCCGCGGCAGGGCCCTGGCCCTGGAGGTGGGCGGCGGTTTCTGGTGCGACCTGGACGACGAGGCGGCCCTGGAACGGGCGGAGAAGGCCCTGCTGGCGCGTGCCCGCGGCAAGGACCGGGACGGGCCGGTGTCGCGCTGGCTCAACCGGCCCCTCTCCATCCGCCTCTCCCGGTGGCTGGCGCGGCTGCCGGTGACGCCCAACCAGATCTCCCTCTTCAGCTTCGGGCTCTCGCTGGCGGCCGCCGGGCTCTTCATGCTGGGCGGCTACCCGGCCCTGGCGGCGGGGGGCGTGCTGGCCCAGGTGGCCTCCATCGTCGCCGCCTGCCACGGCGAGATCGCCCGGCTCAAGCACCTGGGCAGCGACTACGGCGGCTGGCTGGACGCGGTGCTGGACCGCTACGCCGACGCCTTCCTGCTCTTCGGCCTCACCTGGCACCTGCTGCACGCAGGTGGGGGTGACGCCGCCCTGGTGGCGGGGTTCCTGGCCATCGTCGGCTCCTTCCTGGTGAGCTACACCGCCGACAAGTACGACGGTCTCATGCGCGAGCGGGGAGGCAGCCGCTTCCGGATCGGCCGGGACGTGCGCGTCTTCGCCATCTTTCTCGGCGCCGTGCTGAACCAGGTCTTTGCCGTGCTGGTGCTCATCGCCGCGGTGATGAACCTGGAGACCCTGCGCCGGCTGGTGGTCTGCCGTGGATAGCCTGGACTGTGCCGAGAAGCGTATCCTCGAGGTGGTGGCGCGTTCTCCGGTACCCGAGGATCCGCGCCACGCCGAAAACACCCTGGAGTGGCTGCTGCGGCTCGAGCTGTCGGCGGACCCGGCCCTGCGGCTGGCCGCCCTGGCCCACGACATCGAGCGGGCCCGCCCCGACCGGCTGCGACGCGAGGCCTTCGACGACTACGACGCCTTCAAGGCGGCCCACGCGCAGGAGGGAGCGCGCATCCTCGGGGATCTGCTGCGCGGGTGCGGGGTGGAGGAAGCGGTGGCCCGGGAGGCCTGCCGCCTGGTGGAATGCCACGAGTCCGGCGGGGATCCGCGGTCGGACCTGCTGCGCGAGGCCGACAGCCTCTCCTTCTTCGAGGTGAACCTGCCCCTCTACCACGCCCGGGAGGGCGATGCCGAGACTCTGCGGCGCTGCCGCTGGGGCGTGGCGCGTCTCTCTTCCCGGGGCAGGGCGCTGCTGGGGTCGTGGCTGCCGGCCGATCCTGCGCTGGCGCGCATCGTGGAGCGGGCGTTGGGGAACCCCTGACCTCGGCGGCTTTCCGAGCCCGTCACAGAACTTTTGCCCCGGCCCGTACGTCAGTACAATACCCTGTTTCCGTTTTCCGTCTTTGCTCAGAGGATTCCATGCAGGAGATCAATCCCATCGTCAACAGGATCGCCGGCTTGAGGGGACGTTTGGAGTCCCTCAGGGGGTATCTTTGACTACGCTGGCAAGAAGGAACGGCTGACCGAGGTCCTCGCCGAGCTGGAGGATCCCGAGGTCTGGAACGACCCGGAGCGCGCCCAGGCCCTGGGGCGCGAGCGCGCCCAGCTGGAGAACGTGGTGGAGGGCATCGACCGCATCTCCGCCGAGCTCGACGAGGCCGAGGAGCTGCTGGAGCTGTCGGCGGAGGAGGGCGACGAAGAGACGGTGGAGGCCGTCGCCGCCGACGTGGACGCCTTCGAGAAGGAGGTGGAGGCGCTGGAGTTCCAGCGCATGTTCTCCGGCGAGATGGACGCCAACAACGCCTTCCTCGAGATCCAGGCCGGTTCCGGCGGCACCGAGGCCCAGGACTGGGCCGAGATGCTGCTGCGCATGTACCTGCGCTGGGGCGAGTCCCACGGCTTCAAGACCGAGCTCATGGAGGTGTCGCCCGGCGAGGTGGCGGGCATCAAGTCGGCCACGGTGAAGTTCGAGGGGCCCTACGCCTTCGGCTGGCTGCGCACCGAGACCGGCGTGCACCGGCTGGTGCGCAAGTCGCCCTTCGACTCGGGCAACCGGCGCCACACCTCCTTCGCCGCGGTCTTCGTCTCGCCCGAGATCGACGACTCGGTGCAGATCGACCTCAACCCGGCGGACATCCGGGTGGACGTCTACCGCGCCTCGGGGGCCGGCGGCCAGCACGTGAACAAGACCGAGTCGGCGGTGCGACTGACGCACCTGCCCACCGGCATCGTGGTGCAGTGCCAGAACAGCCGCTCCCAGCACTCCAACAAGGAGCAGGCCATGAAGCAGCTCAAGGCCAAGCTCTACGAGCTGGAGATGCAGAAGCGGCGCGAGAGCCAGCAGGAGGTGGAAGAGAGCAAGGCCGACATCGGCTGGGGCAGCCAGATCCGCTCCTACGTGCTCGACCAGTCGCGCATCAAGGACCTGCGCACCGGCGTGGAGGTGGGCAACACCCAGGCGGTGCTCGACGGGGGGCTGGATCCCTTCATCGAGGCGAGCCTCAAGAGCGGACTGTAGGAGCGGCGTCCCCGCCGCGAATGTTTGAAATTCGGCCCGGGGGCGGGCCTCCTACAGGTGTAGGAGCGGCGCCCCCGCCGCGAACGTTCGAAATTCGGCCCGGGGGCGGGCCTCCTGCAGGCAGAAACGCCCCCGGGGCCAGGACCCAACGATTTCCAATACAGACCAGAATTCAATGAACGACAAGACCCAGGAAGAACACAAGCTCATCGCCCAGCGCCGCGAGAAGCTCAGGAAGCTGCGCGAACGGGGCATTCCCTTTCCCAATGACTTCCGGCGCAACGCGCTGGCCGGAGAGCTGCAGAAGGAGCTGGGCGACAAGTCGAAGGAGGAGCTCGAGGCGCTGGACCGTCGCGTCGCCGTGGCCGGCCGCATCATGGCCAAGCGCGGCCCCTTCCTGGTGATCCAGGACATGAGCGGCCGCATCCAGTTCTACGTGGACCGCAAGAAGCTGTCGAAAGAACTCCTCGACGAGATCAAGACCTGGGACATCGGCGACATCGTGGGCGGCGAGGGCCCGGTGCACAAGTCGGGCAAGGGCGACCTCTACGTCAATCTTGACAAGGCAGTGCTGCTCACCAAGTCGCTGCGCCCGTTGCCCGAGAAGTGGCACGGCCTGAGCGACACCGAACTGCGCTACCGTCAGCGCTACCTCGACCTCATCATGAATCCCGAGTCGCGGGAGGTCTTCCTGATGCGTTCGCGCATCATCGACTACATCCGCGACTTCCTGAAGCAGCGCGGCTTCGTCGAGGTGGAGACCCCCATGATGCAGGTGATTCCCGGCGGCGCCACGGCGCGCCCCTTCGTCACCCACCACAACGCCCTGGACCTGCCGCTCTACCTGCGCATCGCGCCCGAGCTCTACCTGAAGCGGCTGGTGGTGGGCGGCTTCGAGAAGGTCTTCGAGATCAACCGCAACTTCCGCAACGAGGGGCTCTCCACGCGCCACAACCCCGAGTTCACCATGCTGGAGTTCTACGAGGCCTACGCCGACTACCACGACCTCATGGACCTTACCGAGGAGCTGCTGCGCGGCATCGCCCGCGACATCAAGGGGACCACCGAGATCACCTACCAGGGCGAGACCTACGACTTCGGCAAGCCTTTCGCGCGCATGACGGTGAAGGAGGCCATCCTCCACTTCAATCCCGACATCCCGGCGGAGGACGTGGAGGACCGGGAGAAGGCGGCGGAGCACGCCCGGCGTCTCGGTATCGAGGTGAAGGAGAGCTGGGGGCTGGGCAAGATCCTCATCGAGATCTTCGAGAAGACGGTGGAGCACAACCTGAAGGATCCCACCTTCATCACCGAGTATCCCACCGAGGTCTCGCCCCTGGCGCGGCGCAGCGACACCGATCCCTTCGTCACCGACCGCTTCGAGTTCTTCGTGGGCGGGCGCGAGATCGCCAACGGCTTCTCCGAGCTCAACGACCCCGAGGACCAGGCCGAGCGCTTCCGCAGGCAGGTGGAGGAGAAGGAGGCGGGCGACGACGAGGCCATGCACTTCGACGAGGACTACGTGCGCGCCCTGGAACACGGGCTGCCGCCCACGGCGGGCGAGGGCATCGGCATCGATCGGCTGGTGATGCTCTTCGCCGACGTGCCCTCCATTCGCGACGTGCTGTTCTTCCCGCACATGCGGCCGCGGGAATCGTAGGAGCGGCGCCCCCGCCGCGAATGTTTGAAATTCGGCCCGGGGCGGGCCTCCCACGGGTAGGAGCGGCGCCCCCGCCGCGAACATTTCGAACGAGGAAGCCAGAGGAGCAACCAACCATGTTCACCGGTATCATCCAGGCCATCGGCACCGTGGAATCCCTCCAGTCCCGCGGTGGCGACGTGCGCCTGCGCATCCGCACCGGCAAGCTGGACCTCGACGATGTCCGGCTCGGCGACAGCATCGCCGTCAACGGCGTCTGCCTCACCGCGGTGGAGCTGCCCGGCGACGGCTTCGTGGCCGACGTCTCCCGCGAGACCCTCTCTCTCACCTCCCTCGGCAACCTGGAGCCCGGCAGCCCGGTGAACCTGGAGAAGGCCCTCACCCTGGCCACCCGCCTCGGCGGCCACCTGGTGAGCGGCCACGTGGACGGCCTGGGCACCGTCATCGACCGCCGCGAGGACGCCCGCTCGGTGCGCTTCACCATCGAGGCGCCCGCCGAGCTGGCCCGCTACATCGCCCACAAGGGCTCCATCACCGTGGACGGCACCAGCCTCACGGTGAACGGCGTGGAGGGGGCCCGCTTCCACCTCAACATCGTGCCCCACACCCTGCAGGAGACCATCATGGACACCTACCAGGCGGGCACCCGGGTCAACCTGGAAGTGGACCTGGTGGCGCGCTACCTGGAACGGCTGCTTCTGGGGGAGAAAGCGGCCGATCCCGAAAGTAGCGGCATCACCCTGGAGACTCTCGCCCGGGCAGGCTTTGTCAACACCTGAGCCGGCAGTCTGGCGACGAGCTGGCAGCCTGCGTGCCATGTGGCCCTTTCGTCGAAAACCGCCGAGCCGGACGGTTCGGGCCAGCATCCGCTGGGAAGGGCGGGTGGCGGTCATCGACGTGCGCGGCCAGACCTGTCCCGGTTATCTGTTGGCCATCGACCGGGCCGTCGCCACTTTGCCGGACGGAACCGAGGCCCGGTTGCTCTCCAGTTATCCGCCCTGCGGCGAGGATGTGAAAGCCTGGTGCCGTGAAAGGGGCGTAGCCTTCCTTGGCGTCACGGTGGAAGAGGGAAACTGGGTGATCCGGATCCGCAAGTAGGCGTTCTCGATAAGAAAGACTGCCATGGGTGGTTGTCAGGCGGGCATCCGGGTGAACCGAATCATGAGTGCCGTACTGTCCAGGGCGACCCATCCTGAAAGTGGAGGCCTCGCCCCGGAGACCTTGGCCTGCGCTCGATTCCTCAAAAAAATGACCTTCGGCGGCACCGCCTGCGCGAAGGTCAAGGGAGGGAAGAGTCGGGCTCGCTTCGGCTTCAGGGCATGGGAATGGGCTTGAGCTTCAACTCATTGTCCGAGGCCCTGATAAAGCCGTATTTCTCGTAGATTGCCTGCGCCTCGGGCGTGCCCAGGTAGGAGAGGTAGCGGCTGGCGTTGTAGGGGTTGCGCCCCGTCTTCAGGATGCCGATGGCGTAGCCCACCTTGTGCTGCATGTTGTAGGGGGCGGGAATGGCCACCCCCTCCACCGGGCGGCCCTGGGCCTGGGCGTGCTTCACCTCGGTGGTCCAGACGATGCCCACGTCGGCCTCGCCCTTCTCGATGCGGTAGGGGGTCTCGCGGTGGTGGCGGGAGGTGAACCAGGTCTTGCCCGGTACCGCCCAGCAGCTCTTGCACTTCCTGCCGCCGGTGACCTTGTCGTGGATGCCGAGATCCTTGAGCATCTGCGAGCCGTAGAACTTGAAGATGCCCTCGGTGAGAGGATTGGGGTGGGACTGGACGAGGTCGTCCCGCGCCAGGTCCTCCGGCCCCTTGATGCCCTTGGGGTTGCCCCTGGCCACCATCAGCTCCAGTTTGTTGTGGGTGTAGATCATGTAGTCATGCATGATCTCCTTCTTGCGCAGCTTTTTCAGGTGGCCCAGGTTGACGCTGGCGAAGAGGTCGGGGTTCTGTGCCGTCTTCTTTCCGTTGATCTCACCCTGCTTGAGGATCTGACCCTTGAGGATCTGGCCCGGTGGAATGGTCTCGACGTAGATGCGCCCGATGTCCGGGTTCTTCTTCTGGAAGTCGCGGATCAGCTCCTCCATCACCATGAACTGGTTGCCGGCCAGGTACATCACCAGGTCTGCGGTGTAGGAGTCCTCGATCCTGCCGTACTCGATCTTTCCATCGGCGTGGAAGGTGCGATAGTCGTGGCCGAGGCCGGCTTTGTCCTTGCCGGCCAGTGCTGCC
>JALWGP010000313.1 GCA_027038775.1 Sedimenticola sp.
GTTCCCCGTCGTCTGGCAAAGGGGGGAATATGAACTACAATATCATTCGACTGATCGAACCTCTTCCTGGAAGTTCCCCGATGCGGCCAGCTGCGGCTGGCGCGAGGTCGCTCGTGCGGCCAACAGGGGCCGGAGTAGCGTCATGAACGAGTCATTCGAACGATTGCGGCAACTGGCGGAGGAGTACTGCCAGACCATCGAGAACGTGGAGGAGGGCGATACCGGCTGGCTGCGCCGGGTGTTCCGTCTCCTGCCCCAGCTCCACGCGGCCATCGCGCTCTTCCTGGAGGAGGACAGCCGCGAGGGGGCCCACTCGGAGGCCAACCTGGAGGTCCGCTTCGCCCTCTTCAGCAAGCTGCACCGCCTGCTGGGTGAGCGCGACGCCTACTGGATGGAGTACGACCTGGGCCACGAGGAGTGCCGCAGCGGCAGCCTGGCCGACGATCTCACCGACATCTACTGCGAGCTCAAGCAGGGGCTGAAGCTCCTCGACGAGCAGCAGGCCGATCCCGGCAACATCCTCCAGCGCTGGCGCCAGGGATTCCGGGTCCACTGGGGCAGGCACCTTGTGGACGCCGAACGCCACCTCTACGACCTCTCCATCCGCGGGGCCCTCTGACCATGCGCCTCTTTCTCGCGTTGCCGGTTTTCCTCCTTCTGCTCTGCGGCCCACTGCCGGCGGACGAGGACGAGCGGGAGGTGGCGCTGGAGCTGCCGCCCGCCTCCCTGGGACAGTGGTACCGGCCTGTTGCCAAGCGCGATGCCTGGCTCCACACCATGTTCGCCCTGCGCCGGGAGATGCAGGCGGTGACCGAGTACGCCGCGCTGGGCGACCGCCAGCGGCTGATGCAGTGGCTCGACCGGCTGGAGAAGGACTACCGCAGCATCGGCGAGATGGTGCCCGAATGGAAGGACGAGCTGGAGCTGGAGCTCTTCCCGAAGATGCGCGCGGCGAAGAGCCCGGAGGAGCTGGGCCGGTTGCAGCGCAAGCTCGCCATGAGCTGCCAGGGGTGCCACCGCGAGTACAAGCTGGCGGCGGTGCTGCGCTACCGCACTCCCGACTTCGATCGGGTGAAGGTGGAGAGCTCGGAGACCCTGGAAGAGGAGGACTACTCCCGGGTGATGCAGCGTCTCACCATGCTGGTGAACCGGATCAAGATCGCCTCGGTGGACGAGCGCTGGCCGGCGGCCCGGGACGCCCTGGAGGCGCTGAAGGTGCGGCTGGAGGACCTGGGCGAGAGCTGTGGCGCTTGCCACAAGGAGTCTGCGCCGCGGGAGCGCATCCTGGGCGCAGCGGCGGAGGTGCCGCTGGAACACGTGGCCAAGGGACTGGCGGCGCAGGATGCCCGCACCACCGGTCGCTTCCTGGGCGAGTTCGCGGTGAACGCCTGCGCCCGCTGCCACGCCATCCACCGGCCCCTGGCGAACCTGCGCAGGCTGCTGGAGAAGGCGCAGCAGGAGCCCTGAGGTCCCTTTACAGTAGCCGGCCTCGCGGCGCCGTGCCGGCTTCCGCCCATTTGCGGGCGGTTTCGGGCGCCTCACCCCAGATCCCCTTCCCCGACTTCATCGCCTCTTCCTGCAAGGGGGTGTAGGCGGGCGCGTGCAGGGCCCGGGCATAGCCGTCGGCCACCATGGCCTCGTTGAGGGAGCGGCCGTCGGTCAGCTTCACCTCCAGGGCGATGCGGCCGTACTTGTCGCGGGCGGCCAGGTCGCCTTCCAGCACCACGGTCGTCCCCGGCGGCGCCAGGCCGCGCAGGTGGGCGGTGGCGTGCCGGCCCAGCTCCAGCAGCGCTTCCGCCGGCAACCCGGTGCGCTTCAGGTCCAGGTTGAATTTGGGGTTGGGCCGGTCCTCGGGTGCGTCGATGCCGGCCAGCTGGATGCGGGCGGGCTTGCCCTCCAGCATCACCAGCAGGGTGTCGCCGTCCTCCACCTCCACCACCCGCACTTCAAGGGTTTCACTCCGGGCGCCGGCGGCGGCGAGCAGGAAGAGCGTCAGGAGCAGGGTCTTCAATGGCTGGTTCCCTCCGAGCGGGTGAGCTTGTTATGGACATTGTACTTGCCCGAGGGCTTCTTCATGGGAATGCGCTTCACCTCTTCGAGGGTCTTCGCATCGTAGACCACGATGGCGCCCTCCATGTCCCAGATGCTTACCAGGGCGTAGCGGCCGTCCTTGGTGAACTCCACGTGGGCCGAGGTCTTGCCGGGGGCCGGCTTGAGGGTCTTCACGATCTCCAGCGACTGCTTGTCGATGACGTGCATCAGGTCACGGTTGGGGCCGAAGAAGACGTCGGTCCAGGCGTAGGGGCTCTTCTCGTGGCTGCGCATGAAGAAGCCGGGACCCTGGGTCGGGATGCGTTGGATCACCTTCCAGGTGGCGGTGTCCACGATGGCCACCTCGGGCTTGCGGATGTTGGGGGTGGCCAGCACCCGGGTGCCGTTCCGCTCCCAGGTGATGGCGGAGCTCAGGTGGGGCATGCCCGGCAGGTCGATCTCGGCCACCTTGCGCCGGAGATCCAGGTCGTAGACGGCGGTGCCGCCGGCGCGCGAGCTGCCCACCACCTTCTCGTAGTCCTGGGTGAGGAAGAAGTCGTCCAGGATGCGCTCCAGCCGGGTGCGCTGCACGGGAAAGCGCTCGCCTGCCTCCAG
>JALWGP010000314.1 GCA_027038775.1 Sedimenticola sp.
ATCCTCTGGGGCGCCCTGGGCGACCAGGCCACCCTGCTGGCGCTGGATAAGGCCGCGCTGGCGCGGGAGGTGGACAACGCCGTCTCCGCCGCCCTGGCCGACCTGGAGCGGCGCCAGCCCGGCCTCCTCGGCCCCCGCGCCCGCAACCTGGAGGCGCGCCGGCTCTCGGCCCGGGTGCGGGAATGGCTGGAGCTGGAAAAGCAGCGCGCCCCCTTCCGCGTGGCCGCCCGCGAGCTGCGGGTCACGGGCCGCAGCGGCCCGGTGGAGTACCGCCTCTTCATCGACCGCGTGGACGAGCTGGAGGACGGCCGCCGCATCCTCATCGACTACAAGACCGGCCGGGTGAGCCCCGCGGGCTGGTTCGGCGAGCGGCCCGACGACCCCCAGCTCCCTCTCTACAGCACCGTGCTGGAGGAGGCCCCCCTGGCCGGCGTCGCCATCGCCCAGCTGCGCGCCGACGGTACCGGCTTCCACGGCGTGGTGGCGGAGGAGAAGCTGCTGCCCGGGCTGCCCGCCCGGCGCGGTCAACCCGAGGTACGCCAGGCCATGGCGGACTGGCCGGGTACCCTGGAGCGGTGGCGATCGGTGATCGACGCCCTGGCCGGGGAGTTCGCCCGGGGGGAAGCGCAGGTGGATCCCAAGAAGGGGACAAGGACCTGCGAGGAGCTCTACTGCGAGCTCGCCCCCCTCTGCCGCATCCACGCCCGGGAAGAGGAGGCCGGCGATGAATAGGCGGCCGGCGGACCAGCAGGCGCGCCTGGAGGCCCTGGACCCCGGCCGCTCCTTCATCGTCCAGGCGCCGGCAGGATCAGGCAAGACCGGGCTCCTCACCCAGCGCTTCCTGGTGCTGCTGGCGGGGGTGGACAACCCGGAGGAGATCCTCGCCATCACCTTCACCCGCAAGGCGGCGGCGGAGATGCGTGACCGTATCCTGGAAGCCCTGCGCCAGGCCGCCTCGGGGGAGGCGCCGGAAGAGGCCTACGAACGGCAGACCTTCGAGCTGGCCCGCAAGGCCCTGGCCCGCGACCGCGAGCGGGGCTGGCGGCTGCTCGAGAACCCCGCCCGCCTGCGGGTGCGCACCATCGACGCCTTCTGCCAGTACCTGGCCGGACAGGCGCCCCTCCTCTCCGGCCTGGGCGGGGGAGCCGGCGTGGCCGAGGATGCACGGCCCCTCTACGAGGCGGCGGCGCGCCACACCCTGGAGGAGCTGGAATCGGAGGAGGCGGGCGAGGCCCTGGCCCTGCTGCTGGAAGCGCGTGACAACGACACCGGCCGGCTGGCGGCACTGCTGGCGGAGATGCTGGCGCGGCGCGATCAGTGGCTGCGCCACCTCCACGATCACAACACCCGGGGCGTGCTGGAGGAGGCGCTGTCGGTGGCGGTGGAACAGGGGCTGGCAGAGGCCAGGCAGGCGCTGGCGTTCCGGGAAGCGGAACTGGTGCCGCTGGTGCGCTTTGCCGCCGACAACCTGGATGCAGACAAGCCCCTGGCTGCCTGCCGCGATCTCGAAGCGTTGCCGCCGCCCACGGCAGACCGGCTCCCCTGCTGGCGGGCCCTCGCCGACCTGCTACTCACGAAGGACGGCAACTGGCGCAAGGGCGTGAACAAGAACCAGGGCTTTCCCGCCGGTTGTGACGAAAAGGAACCGATGAAGGCCCTGCTGGAAACCCTGTCCGCCCACCCGGAGGCGGCCGCCGCCCTCCACAACCTGCGCAGCCTTCCCGATCCCGTCTACCGGGACACGGAATGGCGGGTGATCGGCGCCCTCTTCCAGGTGCTCCGGCACGCCGCGGCCCACCTGCAGCTGGTCTTCGGCGAAGCGGGCCAGGTCGATTTCAGCGAGACGATGCTGCGCGCCCTGCAGGCGCTGGGGCCGCCGGAGGAACCCACCGACCTCGCCCTGCGCCTGGACTACCGCATCCAGCACCTGCTGGTGGACGAGTTCCAGGACACCTCGCGCAGCCAGTACGAGCTGCTGGAACGTCTCACCGCCGGCTGGCAGCCCGGGGACGGCCGCACCCTCTTCCTGGTGGGGGATCCCATGCAGTCCATCTACAGCTTCCGCGAGGCGGAGGTGGGCCTCTTCCTGGAGGTGTGGCGGCACGGGCTGGGGGACCTCTCCCTGGTACCCCTGCGGCTGGAGGTCAACTTCCGCTCACAGCGGAACATCGTGGAGTGGGTCAACGATCACTTCCCCCGCGTGCTGCCGGAGAGAGACGACCTCTTCACCGGCGCCGTGCGCTTCACCCCCTCCGCGGCCTTCCACGGGGCGCTGCCAGGGGAGGCGGTCACCGTCCACCCCCGCCTGGGGCGCGACGACCGTGCAGAAGCGCAGCAGGTGGTGGAGATCGTGCGAGAACACCTTGCGGAAACCGACGGGGACCTCGCCATCCTGGTGCGCAGCCGCGCCCACGCCGCCGCCATCGCCCCGGCGCTGAAGGAGGCGAACATCCCCTTCCAGGCGGTGGAGATGGAGGGGCTGGCCGGCCGCCCCCTGGTGCAGGACCTCCTGGCCCTCACCCTGGCCCTGCTCTACCCCGCCGACCGGACCCACTGGCTGGCCCTGCTGCGCGGTCCCCTCTGCGGCCTCACCCTGACCGACCTTCACG
>JALWGP010000315.1 GCA_027038775.1 Sedimenticola sp.
GTTCCGCAACCCATTGTGATTCCCTGGAAAAAACGAAGGCCGACAACAGGGTTGTCGGCCTTCCGGATATTTGGCTCCGCCAGCTGGGCTCGAACCAGCGACCCACGGATTAACAGTCCGTTGCTCTACCAACTGAGCTATGGCGGAATTGGTCGAGGCGCGTATCTTACTTTCCACGCCGGTTCAGGTCAATAGCGCCAGGGCGGCCTCAGAGCAGTTTCACCAGCCCCCGCAGCACCATGTCGGTGTGGCTGACGATGCCGATGATCTTGCGGTTCTCCACCACGGGAGCGCGGCTGATACCGAAGCGTTCGAAGAGGCGGGCGCAGTAGCGGATGTCCATCTCGGGGTCCACGGTGATCACTGGCTTGGCCATGATCTCGTAAATGTTGACGCGTTCCGGGGCGCGGTCGCGGGCCAGCACGTTCTTGGAGATGTCCGAGAGCATCACCAGCCCGTACTCGTCGTTCTCGTGGCGCTTTTCCACCACCAGGCACTTGGTCTCGACGTGGGCCATCTGCTGGAGGGCCTCGGCCACGGTGGCCAGGCCTTGGACCATGTCGAACTCCAGCTTCATCACGTCACGAACCTTGATCATCTTGTGTTCGCTCACAGCTCTTCCTCCACTTTCTCGATGAGCACGTTGGCCTGCTGGCTGATGCCCAGGGCGTCCTCCACATCGATCTGGAAGGCGATGCCGGTGCCGGGCTTGGCGTCCAGTTCGCCCACCTCGCAGATGGTCTCCAGGATGTCCCGCGCCATGTGTTCCTCCACCAGGAACATGAGCACGTCCCGCTGGGTTTCCAGCTGCAGGCCGAAGAAGGTCTTGCTTCCCTTGAGTCCTTCTCCCCGCGCGTTGTTGATGATGGTGGCGCCGGTGGCGCCGGCCTTGCGGGCCGCTTCCATGATCCGGTCCGTCTTGTCGTCTTCCACGAAGGTCACGATAAGCTTGAAGTGCATGTCACTGCTCCGTTGCTGTGATTCGTCTGCGGTTCAGGCGCCACTGGGCGATCTGGGCGTGGGCCATGACCGTCATCATGGGAAAGAGGCTGGCGAAGGCGATGAGGCCGAAGCCGTCCAGCATGGGGCTGCGGCCGGGCACGGTGCCGGCCAGGCCCAGCCCCAGGGCGGCCACCAGGGGTACGGTGACGGTGGAGGTGGTGACCCCGCCCGAATCGTAGGCCAGGGGCACGATGAGGCGGGGGGCGAAGATGGTCTGGATCACCACCACCACGTAGCCGCCGATGATGAACCAGTGGATGGGGTAGCCGCTGATGATGCGCCAGGTGCCCAGCACCAGGCCGATGGCCACCCCCAGGGCCACGGCGCTGCGCAGTCCCCAGACGCCGATGGCGCCGCCGGAGACCTCGTTGGCCTTGATCGCCACCGCCAGCAGGGCCGGTTCGGCGATGGTGGTGGCGAAGCCGATGGCGAAGGCGAAGAGGTAGACCCAGTGATAGTCGGACCAGTGGAGGTTTTCGATGTGCTCGGCGGTGGCGCTCAGTCCCAGCAGGAAGTCGGGGTCGGTGAGCTGGGCGGCCATCGCCTTGCCCAGGGGAAAGAGTGCCAGTTCCAGCCCCTCCAGGAAGAAGGCCAGCCCCACCAGCACGTAGACGAATCCCAGCAGCATCTTCTTCAGGTTGGGGATGGGGCGCCTGAGCACCAGGAACTGGAAGCCGAAGATCACCAGGGCGATGGGCAGCACGTCGAAGAGGGTGACGGCGGTGGTGTGCAACAGTCCGTGCAGCAGGTTCATCGGATCAGCATTCCGTAGGCCATGACGAAGATCATGGGGGTGAGGGAGGCGAAGGCGATGAGCCCGAAACCATCCACCATGGGATTTCTCCCCTTGATGGCAGCGGCCAGCCCCACGCCCAGGGCGGTGACCAGGGGCACGGTGATGGTGGAGGTGGTGACCCCGCCCGAGTCGTAGGCGATGCCGATGATCTCCCGCGGGGCGAAGAGGGTCATGACGATGACGCCGACGTATCCTCCCACGATGAGATAGTGCACGGGCCAGCCGCGGATGATGCGCAGCACGCCCAGGGCGATGGCGATGCCCACCGACAGGGCCACGGTGTAACGCAGCCCCCGGGCGTAACGCGCCTTGGCGAGAGGATTGTTGTCGATCATGCCGCCCTCGGCGGCCACCTCGGCCGCCTCTCCGGCCACGGCGATGAGAGCCGGCTCGGCCACGGTGGTGCCGAAGCCCAGGGCGAAGGCGAAGAGCAGCAACCAGGAGACGCTGCCCTTGCGGGCGAAGGCGTGGGCCATGGAACCGCCGATGGGGAAGAGTCCCAGCTCCAGCCCCTGGACGAAGAGGGTGAGGCCGATCACCACGAAAAGGGTACCGAGCAGCATGTCGAAGAGGTTGGGCAGGGGCTGGCGGATGACGGCCAGCTGAAAGAAGGTGACCACCAGCAGGATGGGCAGCAGGTCCCGAAAGCTGCCCAGCAGCGCATGGAGGAAAGCGGGGAGGCCTTGCTTGCTCATCAAAGCGTAGGATAACAGAACCCGGCGGGAGGGACCTGCAGGAGGCCCGCCCCGGGCCGAGCTTCGAAACATTCGCGGCGGGGGCGCCGCTCCTACGGGCGGGGGC